>CAZYHU010000073.1:0-1570 GCA_964647175.1 uncultured Candidatus Saccharibacteria bacterium | reverse complement strand
GACAAGCAGTAAAACAATAATAATTAGGTTGGTTGATTTTTTATCCATAAAAAGATTATATTAAACTAATTCTACTCTCGCAAACAATGGTTCACTTGGTTTTTCTCGTTTGAGAATCAGTTCTTTCATTTTATCTGCAGTCACCGGCATAATCGGTTGCAGTAATACTGATATACGAGCCAGTCCTGTAATACAGTGATGTACATCTGAGCGAGCTCCGTCTGGATCTGTCTTAAACTTTTTAAACGGTTCTGTATCGGTAATATATTTATCCAAATCTGCAATCTCGCCCCAGAGATCTCCTGTCACCTGTGCATAATCATAGTGCTGATACGCTGGGTGTGCAATGTCAGAAAAAGTAGGAAATACAATATCCGTTATATCTACATCATAGTTCTGTGCCATAGTTAAGACTCGTGAGACGAGATTACCCAATCCGTTTACCAATCCTGATTGATAACTGGCTGCGAAACGCTCCATCGTAAACGGCGAATCTTCCCATAGAGAAACATCTTTACAAACAAACAATCTCAAAGATTCTACATCATACTGTGAAACAATTTGTTCTGGAGTTACTACATTACCAATTGATTTTGACATCTTAATCCCTCCTTCTCCAGTAAAAAATCCGTTTACAATAACCTGGTGACTGCTTGGTAATTTTGCAGCCATGAGCATGGCTTGCCACATTGCTGATTGTTGTCGCAAGTTATCCTTGCCACAATATTGTATCGGATTACCATGGAGCCAATAATCACTAAAGTTTTTATTATCTTCACTCCATCCTAATGTAGAAATATAATTTACCAATGCATCAAACCATACATACATAACCTGTGAATCATCTCCTGGAACAGGTATTCCCCATGGCATTTTACTGGATAATCGTGATATAGAAAAATCTTGCAACCCTCGTTCTACGAAACTTTTAATTTCATGCATACGAAACGCAGGTAATACAAAATCAGGACGACTCGTATATAAATCCAGTAGTGGTTTTTCAAAAGCACTAAACTTGAAAAAATAATTTTCTTCATCAATGAGTTCAATTGCATAGGTCGGATGAATAGGACACTGTCCATCTACCAATTCTGAATCTGTCTTTTCAAGTTCACATCCAACACAATATTTAATAGTATATTGTTTTTTATAAATATATCCGTTTTGCTCTACAAGTTTCCAGAACTGCTGTGCTGCTGCGATATGATTCGAATCAGTAGTGCGAATAAAGTGAATATCATCTGAAATATGTAACATACTGATCAATTCACGAAAATTTTGAGAATGACGATCAACATAGTCTTGTACGGGTTCACCTAATTTTTCCGCATCAGACCAGAGCTTTTGTCCATGCTCATCAGTCCCTGTATTGAAAAATACTTCATATCCCATCAGTTTTTTATATCGAGCCAATATATCAGCACGAATAATTTCCATAGCAAATCCCACATGTGGCGATGCGTTTACATAAGGCAATGTGGTGGTAATGTATTGGTATTTCTGTGTCATATAGAAACACTGTAGCATATAACCAGACAATTTAAAACACGCGGGAAAGCGAAGCTTTCCC
>CAZYHU010000072.1:0-1599 GCA_964647175.1 uncultured Candidatus Saccharibacteria bacterium | reverse complement strand
GCGAAGCATTCCTGAAACGTGTAGAACAATATGCTCAAGAATCTCATGACACAATCGTAAATCAATGTAAAACCATGGGAGCAAGTCTCGATTGGTCACGCGAGGCTTTTACGCTGGATGAAAAACGTACGACTGCGGTATATACGGCATTTAAAAAAATGTACGATGATGAATTAATCTATCGTAAATATCGTGTTATCAACTGGGACCCAAAAGGACAAACCGTAATTTCAGATGATGAGATTGTGTATGTAGAACGTGATGCGATGTTATATACATTTAAATATTCAGCAGACTTTCCTATTGCTATATCTACTACCCGACCAGAAACCAAGGTCGGCGATGCGGCAGTTGCAGTACATCCTGATGATGCTCGATATCAACAATACATCGGTCAGACTTTTACGGTGACTGATTTTTGTGGAGTGCCTCTGACTATTAAAATAATTGCCGATGAAGGAGTTGATCCAAGTTTCGGTACAGGAGCTCTGGGTGTTACCCCTGCGCACAGTAAAATAGATTGGGATATGGCTATTAAAAATGATCTCCCAGTAGAGCCTGTTATTAATGAATTTGCAAAAATGACTGCAGGAGATGAGCGAATACTGGGCAAGAAAACTACCGAGGCTCGCGAGATAATCGTACAATGGCTCCGTGATAGTAACCTGATGATCAATGAACAATCAATTAAACAAAATGTAGCAACCGCAGAACGCAGTGAAGCCATCGTGGAACCGTTACCAAAATTGCAATGGTTTATCGATGTAAATAAACCAATATCAGATCGAGATAATAAAACATTGAAACAATTAATGTTGGATGCTGTTCGTACTGGAGATATTAATATTATTCCAGAACGTTTTGAAAAAAATTATTTACACTGGACAGAAAATTTACAAGACTGGTGTATCTCACGACAAATCTGGTATGGGCATCGGATACCAGTTTGGTACCGTAATGATGAACTATATTGTGATAGTACTGCACCTGTTGGAGATGATTGGATTCAAGACGAAGATGTACTGGATACTTGGTTTTCATCTGGATTGTGGACATTTTCTACACTGGGCTGGCCAAATCAAACAGATGATTTAAAAAATTATCACCCGACATCAGTTATTGAAACTGGTTGGGATATTTTGCCATTATGGATTGCTCGTATGATTCTCATGAGTACCTATTTGGTCGGAGCAGTACCGTTTAAAACAGTATATCTCCACGGTATGGTACGTACAGCAGATGGTAAAAAAATGTCTAAATCACTCGGTACTGCTGCGGTAGATCCACTGGATTTAATTGCAAAATATGGTAACGATGCATTACGTATGGCGATGATTATCGGAAATACTCCTGGTAATGATTTAAAATTAGACGAAAATAATATTCGTGGATATGGAAAATTCGCTAATAAAATCTGGAATGCTTCACGATTCGTACTTGAAAATATTGCTGATTTAGATACTACTCTATCCCCTGTATTGGACAATGAAGATCAGCAATCAATGGATGAATTAAACGAATTAGTTACTACTGTTACTCGTGAAATGAATGAATACAAATTCTCTCTCGCTGGTGAAAAATTGTACCATTATTTTTGGC
>CAZYHU010000071.1:0-1600 GCA_964647175.1 uncultured Candidatus Saccharibacteria bacterium | reverse complement strand
TGAGGTTTATTGATTTAATTGAATCCTTGATGGTTTCAGTGTATTTTTTTAAATTGTTTTCAAAATTGAATTTCATATGATACTAGTATAACATAATTAAAACAAACAAAAACAACACAGGGGCGGGCTTTGCCCGCCCCTGTGTTGTTTTCTGACTAATTACCCATGATGATGAGCTTCGGCCTCCATGGCTTCGGCTTTATCCTTGTGAATTGTTCCCACTGGATGTTCTACTGGAGTATAAATACTGTAGAGTTTCATTGGGATTTCACCTGTATTGGTAACATTGTGATTCATTCCTGCTGGTATAATAATTGCAAAGTCATCCTGTACTGGGTATTCGGTCTCACCAATCAATGCTACACCTCTACCTGCTTCGATTCGCAAAAACTGATCAGTGTGTGGATGTACTTCAGCTCCGATGTCTTCGCCTGGGAGGAGCGACATTACAGTCATTTGCAAGTGTTCTCCCGTGAAAACTTCCTTGCGGAAATTATCATTCCCCAGTGTCTCGTTTTCAATGTTGTTTACGTATGGATTAATCATAGTTTTTTTAAAGTTTAAAGTGATAATACATACAGTATAGCATGATTATTTTGATAAACAAAAAAAGCCCGGCAACTCCCCGCCTTGTTACAGGCGCATAATTAAGAGGGTGCGAGGCTTGCTTAAAAATATTTTAAGCTCCAGAAGTATATTAATATATATACTGGCGAGAGGGCTTTACTTTAATTAGTGCAGTACTAAACAAGTCGAAGCTCATAACTATGTATATCATATTATATAAATTTTTACAAAACAAAAAACCTATACGGTTTCTGTTAGTTCCACCCGTGCAAACAATGGTTCACTTGGTTTTTCTCGTTTGAGAATTAGTTCTTTCATACGCTCTGCAGTAGTCGGCATAATTGGTTGCAGTAATACTGATATACGAGCCAGTCCCGTGATACAGTGATGCACATCTGCGCGAGCACCGTCTGGATCTGTCTTAAACTTTTTAAAAGGTTCTGTATCAGTAATATATTTATCCAGGTCTGCAATCTCACCCCATAAATCTCCTGTCACCTGTGCATAATCATATTGCTGATACGCTGGGTGCGCGATGTCTGCGAAACTTGGAAATACAATGTCCGTTATATCTACATCATAGTTCTGCGCCATGGTTAAGACTCGTGAAACGAGATTACCCAATCCGTTTACCAATCCTGATTGATAACTAGCTGCGAAACGCTCCATCGTAAATGGCGAATCTTCCCATGGACTGATTTCTCGAGCCATAAACATACGGAGTGCATCAGTACCGTATTGATTTACAACATCACGAGGGTCTACACCGTTACCCAGAGATTTAGACATACGAATACCTCCGGCTCCGGTGATAAACCCGTTTACGATTACACGATGCGTGTTTTGTATTCCTGCTGCCATGAGCATGGCTTGCCACATGGCTGATTGGAAACGATTGTTATCCTTGCCACAGTATTGTATCGGATTACCATGGAGCCAATAATCACTAAAGTTTTTATTATCTTCATTCCAACCCAGTGTAGAAATATAATTTACCAATGCATCAAACCATACATACATAACCTGTGAATCA
>CAZYHU010000070.1:0-1625 GCA_964647175.1 uncultured Candidatus Saccharibacteria bacterium | reverse complement strand
AAGCAATCGACTTCTTTGAACTCATCGGTGTACCGTTTAAGAAATAATAAAACTCCCCTTTGGGGAGTTTTATTATTTCATGTATACTTTTTATATGAAGGAGAATAATTTTGAAAAAAAAGATTCAGTAAAGATTTATTTACAGGATTATACGAATGAAATCATGGCATTTTATCAGCTTTTTCAAAAAAATGGCATCGAGGCAGTGAGGGATCAATTTAAGAATGGTTTTCGATTAAAATCATTTGAAGATTATTTAGCGATACACGAATTTGAATTAACAGAAGATCAGAAAAATAACGAGATATTCCTTATAAAATCAAAGCAACTCGATAGTATTATTACTCGTTTAAATACCCTCAGTGAATCAGTAACAACAGAGCAATTTGAAGTTTCTGTTGGTAAGGTAGAAGCAATTATATACTATTAATTATAGCTATGTAAAAACCACCCTGCTTAGGGTGGTTTTTGTGCTATTTTCTTGGTAGCTGTTTACGAACAATATCTTTTCTAATTTCTTTTTCCACTATTGTTTGTAATTTTTTTTGACATATCGTATTTTTTCGACTTCTATGGTGATAATCACGAATGATTGTTCCATCGTCATAACACTGAAAGCCAGTTACCATCATCTCATTATAAAAATCAAGATTAATTCCTGTTTTCTTGTTGTATTCTGTAATAATAAGGAGTTTCCCAAAACCTTGATCGTCCATGGTTGGGTGTATCTCGTAGATTAATTCTGCAATACGTCTTGCGTGTATTACCGAAGGAGATGTTTCCGGCAGGTTTGTTTTTTTAATAAGATCATACGCACGTTCTATTGTCATAACAGTATATTTTTTACAAACAGTATCACCTTTTATATGCTCAGTCAAATCTCGTGATATACTTATTGGTATGCGAACGATTATCTTTATTGTCCTTGGAGTGCTTGCTATTTTTGCTCTTTATAAGTATTTTGCCCTTGATATTAATACCTATTTTCAGGAATCAGTTAAAGAGCGTAATTTCAAGAAGGCAGAATCAGTCCTGCGTGAAACTATTTCAGAAAAACTTGCATCCGAAGCCAAGGAATATTTTTATGAACACAATAATTATTTCATCTCAAAATCAAACAACCTCTGCATGAGTGCCAAGTCTCTTTTTGTGGGACTTGAACAATTTACTTCAAATCCTGTCGAGTGCGTTGCCCGAGTTCACTCATTTACTGCTCGGGTTAAATCTCTTCGTGCAGATACCTATTTTTGCGCTGACGCCAAAGGATTTTACACAATTCCCGTCACAGAAGAATCATTTGTCTCTGGGGTAACATGTAAATAACCCTCCTTATGGGTTTAAATGCAGAGGGAGGTATGACAAGGAATGGATGGTATTTGACATCCAAACCCCTATCTGATAGGATAGTGGAACGTAAGTTGTAGATCCGTTCTCCTCCTTAAGTGCTTGGGGTAACCGAAGTATTTAAGAAAAAGAACGAGATATCCTCCTTACTGACAAGTGGATGCTACCTTTATATGGCACCTACCTATGGTAGATGCTCATAAATGATAGTCGTTCCACTCCTTACTTTATGGCAAAAACATCAGTAATCGCAAGACATCATAAGAAATCAAAGTTTTCAA
>CAZYHU010000069.1:1434-1690 GCA_964647175.1 uncultured Candidatus Saccharibacteria bacterium | reverse complement strand
ACAGACAGTGAAAACGTACTGGATCATTGGATACTCACTATGTTGTCAAAATGTACATATCAAGTCTCTCAAGGATTAGATAAATATGATATTGTAACTCCAGCTCGTGCTATTCGTGAATTTATTAATGAATTATCGACATGGTATATTCGTCGCAGTCGTGATCGATTTAAATCAGGTTCACGTGATGGTGCATATGCAATCTCGACAACCAGATATGTATTAATGGAGCTATCTAAACTCATGGCACCATTTA
>CAZYHU010000069.1:0-1424 GCA_964647175.1 uncultured Candidatus Saccharibacteria bacterium | reverse complement strand
GGGCTTGAGCCATTCGGGCAGTCCGTGGAACACGAAGTTTTCGAAGGCCTTGGATATTCCAACACCAACGACCTTTGCATCATTCGATGATGCAACATATCAAGATTATGCAAAAAAATTGGCAGGTTTCATTAAAAGCCAACCATTTATTGCAGAAGAAATCTATCAACAAGTAAAAACAGAACAAGATAAAGAATCAGTGCATTTGGAATTATTCCCAGAGAAAAATATATCTGATACAAACATATTAGAGAATATGGAATTAGTACGAGATATAGTAACTAAAGGACTGGAAATGAGATCATCTGCAAATATAAAAGTTCGTCAGCCATTATCTGTATTTAAGATAAAAAGTACAAAATTATCACCACTTTATTTACATATCATAGGCGATGAACTCAATGTAAAAACAGTAACAGTAGATTCATCTATTGATTCAGATATGTATCTCGATACAGAAATAACTCCTGAGCTCCGTGATGAAGGTGATATGCGTGATATTATCCGCAAAGTCCAAGATATGCGTAAAACGGCAAATCTGGTACCTACAGACCGTATTATTGTAACAGTGACAGATAATCAGCCTACATGGTTTATTGACAATACTGTACTCCACGATGAACTCATGACAACCGTCGGAGCAGAAAGTATAGTTTGGAATGGGGAAATAGATAAGGCAGAAAAGGTATAGGAATTAAATCATAAAAAAACAACCATTGACATGGTTGTTTTTTTATGTATAATAGTTAGTAAATATTATTTCACAATAAAACAAGTAATCATGGCTACAGATACTAAAAATTTTAAATTTACAGAAACACAACAGCAAGAGATTAAGAAAAAAATTGAAAGACTTGCAGATCTTTTAAATAGAAAAAAGCTAAATATCCTTCAAATGATAAAATCTAATAATAAAGAATTTTTTCAGGAATATGAAGCAGATTTTAAAAATAAAAAATATTCAGATTTCTTCTTTAGATTCATATTTTTTGATAATTCAGAACGAATAGAAGATGAAGATGATGAACTATATCAATCATATCATATTCAGGTATACGTAGGTAACGAATATCAAGGAGAGATTCAATTTAACCTAAGAGGGTTTTCTGAAAGAGGCTTAGATTCAGGACTTGAAACTGATAATGAAATATATAGACATAATTTTTTATTTGAAGTATTTGAGCCACTGGTTTTATCTTTGAATGAAACAATTCAAGATGTAGATGAAGTACAAAAATATCTCGACAATATTCTTGGAATAGAAGAAAAAATTGTTTCTGTAATAGAAAGAACTTAAAATATTTTTTTAAAAGCGGTTCTATTGAATCGCTTTTTTTTATTGCCTCTATACTTGTTTTTTAAAATTGTGATATAATAATATTATTACCAGCCATAGAATTCAGTTTATTTAAAATAACATCATC
>CAZYHU010000068.1:0-1698 GCA_964647175.1 uncultured Candidatus Saccharibacteria bacterium | reverse complement strand
GCTGTCGGTATATCTCTTTTATATTTTAAAACATCTTCATAGGCAACTGCTTGATCATCCTGACTCTGATATAAATAAATATGTTCAGAAATATTTGAAAGTTTTTCTACGGTAGTATCGAGTGCAAAATCAGCGAGTGATTCTTTTATTATTTCAGTATCGTATGGAGCCGCAATTAGGTGGATTTGCTTAATTTTTTTAGGAAAAATATTCTCACAAAGATATTTTGCCAGAAATATTCCACCCAAAGAATGTCCAATTAAAACTACTTGTTCAGATAAAAGTGGAAATAGTTTTTCAAACCATATTTTCCATTCTAAATAACGTGCATTTTTTGAATTAGGCATTTTAGGATAAATTACCTCATAGTCCAGTAATTCTTCTTTGAGTCCGTCTTTCCAATCTTTTCTATTTATTTTTTCAAGAGTGAGCGTAGAACTTTCAAGGTCTCTGATGTATTCCTCGTACGTATCAAAAGTTGTACCTCCATGAATAATAACAAGTGATGTTTTCATAATGTATATTTTATAAATTTAATATTACCCTAAAAAATCTTGGAATGTAACTTTTTCTGCTCGATCAGTTCCATTATAACTACAGCACACGGTATCGATATTAATATTCCTAATATTCCAGCTAATAATCCCCAACCGATAACCGATATGAGCATAATAATAATCGGAACACCAACTGTTTTTTTAATAACCAGTGGCTGAATAATATAGACTTCAATTTCGTGGATGAAAAAATACAATACCAAAATCCAAAACGCTAATGCAAATCCACCCGAGAGAAATCCAATAATAGCCGATGGAACAGCACCGAGCAATGTCCCAAACGGAATGAGATCAAACACAGCAACACAAAACGCCAATACCAATGCATACGGAACATTTAATAGCATCAGTCCGACATACGTAATCACACCGACGATAATGGCTGCAATAACTTGCCCTCCGAACCAGTCTCCTATTTTTTTCTCTGAACGTTCCCAGATTTCTATGACACGATGTTCATATGCTCGCGGAGTGATAACTTTGAGAAATTGATCTACGCCTTTTTCTGTAATCGCTAAATAAAATGCCAGTAATATCACCAGTGTAGCGTCTAATAATCCTGATGCGAAACTTGCAACACCTGCAGATGAAATAAACGAAAAAATACTCTGTACAATGGTTACTGGGTTTGATGAGCCAGTGAATTTTTGCAAGGTCATTTCAGAAAATCCAAATCTATTCAGTGATACAATCCCCCGAGCCAGATCAGAACCTTTTGGTAATAAGGCAACCAAATCATTAATTTCATTAGCAAATACAGGAACTAATAATGCAACTGCTCCGACTAATACTGATATCCCGACAAGGAAAATAAACGGTACAGAAATATATCGTGGAATACGGATTTTTCTCATTCGCAATACTGCAGGCTCGGTAAATGATGCGATAACTACGGCAACCAATACAATGAGTACAAAATGTCTCAAGTAAAACAAGGTAAAACACAACGCGAAAACTCCTGCTATTTTTAGCAAGGTTTTAGTCGAAATAGAAACATTAGTCGTGTGAAACATTATGGTAACTATATCACAGAGTACATTCAAAACAAATAGTTAAATTAATTATTTGAATAATATTCCTTGCCCGAGGTGCACTTTGTATGAGTGCCTCGCGCAGGCGGGTAGCCGAGCGGGAACAAATT
>CAZYHU010000067.1:0-1703 GCA_964647175.1 uncultured Candidatus Saccharibacteria bacterium | reverse complement strand
TAAATGCGATTGGTGTACCATTTGACCCAATACTTCATGAATCTATGGAAATGGTTGTAACAGATGATGCCTCAAAAGATCATACGATTGCTTCTGTGGTGCAGTCAGGGTATCAAATAGGAGGGAAGGTGATTCGCCCTGCCCGAGTGACCGTCTGGGAGAAGAAATAAGATATATTTAAAAATAACCCTACTCGGTCAGACCGAGTAGGGTTATTTTTAAATAATTGACTTTTGGTGTGATATGGTTTATAATGAAAAAAATCTTTTAAACCATTAAATACATATACCTTTATGACACAAAATGTTTCTTCACGCGCTCACGCTTTTTTGATTAAGCCTTACAAAAGTTCTGTTGCGTTTTATCGCCTTATGTTTGCGGTAACACTCACGCTACTTTTGTCGGTCATCATTTTCATGGTTCTAATCACGAAAGCAAAAGATCCTTTTATTAGTCCTCCATTCGTTGCTATTTTTATGTTCATTCCTTCATGGGTAGCATTTGGTTGTGCGATGATGGGGTATGCTAACGTGTGCCCTAATCAATCCGAAGACAAACTTGGAGTACAGATTGCGCATACAAGTGCCTAAGGTGTAGTGTATCGCTTCTTTTTTTGACATCTAATTATTTTATAATTAGTCTGTCGCTGGGACACTGTTGCTATTGCAATGGTGTCTTTTTTTTATTTCAAACTCTCAAAGAAAAAATCTTCAGTTTCTTTATCTACCGTATTAGTAACAATAATCATTAACTCACTCGTAAGCCCGAGGTCTTTTTTAATATTCGTGAACATGTGTTCGAATGGGTATGGGGAAATCCACGCGGAATTTTTCAGACAGATGAATCCTGCTTTTTTGAGAAGGTAGCGGAGAGATTCGCGTTCGTTCTTGCGACTCTCTGGTAGATCAAGGAGAATAATCCGCCAATATCCGTCCCATGTGGTACTGACTAAACTTTCCTCTGATTCGAGTTTGATGCTGGTCGCTTTCTTTCTGCCGTCCTTTGTCAGACGGGCGTAACTGTTCTGCCCTGATGAGATATGTTCTATCAATCCTGCCTCTTCTAGGCCCTTTATGGAGCGTGTAATAGGGTAAGTAGAGCCGTTTTCAGGTAAAACTGTATCAACTACCTCTCTGATTGAAACAGCCGGCTTTTCGGATAGTATTTTAATGATTTTTTTAGAAAAATCCTGTCTTTTCATCCCATTAGAAAATTAAAGTAATAATATTAGGTAATTTGCCCACGTTTAGTAATTTTCTAACGGGACAAGTACTATTGACAGTTTATCATGGGTAATTATAATAATCAACAAGTATTTCGTGACCACTAAATACTTGTCAAAAATAAAAAGTTAATATAGAATAAGAAAATGAGTTTGAGTAAAGAACAAATTTACAAAGAAATTAATAAAATCTTATATGAAGATTGGGACCCTATTGATATTAATGAGGGTGGTCCTATTGATGAGTATGAAGGATATGTTCCAACTATATTTTCATTAAAATCTAGTGGTGCAAGTGCAGAAGTTATTGCTAGTGAATTGAATAAAATTATAATAGAACAAATGGGGCTTGCTGGTAATTTTGAACATTGTAGAGAAATAGCAAAGAAAATATTAGAAGTAAATTAGTAGTTAATTATAAAAAACATTATGGCAAAAATCATTGGTATAGATTTGGGTACAACAAACAGTGCTGTCGCGA
>CAZYHU010000066.1:0-1817 GCA_964647175.1 uncultured Candidatus Saccharibacteria bacterium | reverse complement strand
ACTGATGCTCCAGCATCTTCAATATTATTTGCTCTTGTATCTGATGCTGTACCAATTTCAAAGTTTCCCATATATCAGAATTCAGCATCTGAAACAATATATCCACCAGTTGAATAAGCACCAGTAGCATATAAGTTTTTATATGTATCTTCGTCTGAAGTTCATTGCGAACCTTGAGTTAACTGAACATAATCATAACCTTTAGTATGTAATCCTAAAGTATTGTTTTGATATGTACTTCCTCCACCTGAAGGAGTTAACTCAGCTAATGAATCTACAGTTACAAATGTTGAACCTGATACACCTGAATTTCCATTCATGTTACCTGCGACATCATAACCTAAGATTGCGTGGTTTCATCAGTTAATAGCTTGTTCATAACCTGACATTCAGTCATAAACAGTATTATATGCTGCTCCACCTCAAGTACCAACAACTGGCGCTTGATCATCTGATGTACTAATTTGTCCATCAGTTCCTGGATTTTGTACTGCAGTGGCATACATTGCTGCCATTACACCTGCCATAAATCCAGCATCCATAGCAGCAAAGTTTACTGATAAACCATTTTCATAGTTTTTCATTCCACTATCATCTAATAAAATAAAGTCAACTTCTGGATAAACAACTGCTAATCCATCAGTTCAAACATAACCACCATTTTTACATGCTGATTCATTTGAATATTCTCATGCTCCATTAGAACAAAATCCTGTCATAGGTGCTGCTTGAGTAAATGAATTACCCATAACAACATTTGCTCCTCCTGAAGTAATTGCACTACCATAAATTTCATAGAATTCTGAATTTGATGGTAAATATGATGAAGGGATGTAGCTTGATACATCTTCTCCAAAAGTTGCCTGGTATTTTGTAATACCTTTGTTTGTCTCTTCGTTAAAAGATTTGTCATAAACGTTGTTTGTGTTTGGGACAAAAGCAACGTTTGAGTACCCTCCCCTTGGCATTACAAGGGCTGGTATTAAAACTGTAGCCAATACGGCTGATGTAATGGTTACAGCTAGTGCTGCACCATACATTTTTTTTCTGTTTTTACTCGTTTTTTCCATTTTTAAATAATTTAATAGACACACGAGGTTTTATGTGCCTACTAATAAAATTATATTTCTATAATTTATAACTATTTAAGTTATGTTTATAATATTAAACTTTGTATTTTTAATACTACGTTAACCTAAATATAACACCCCCCTACTTAAAAAAATACAAAAAAATATAACTTTTTTTATATATAAAAAAGAGCTTGAAAAATCAAGCTCTTAGGAGGGATAAAATTAAGAAATTTGTCCACCCCCAAGTACAATTCCATTTTTATAACATACTAATTCTTGTCCTGGGGTTACTGCCTTAATTTTATCTAAGATTTCTACCTTAATATGGTCTTTATCTACTGATATAACCTTAGCATTAGTTTTATTAGGTGTGTGACGTGTTTTGACTTCAATTAACTCACCAATTTTAGGTAATTCATCCACTAATCAGTTGAAATTATGTGAATTTACCTCTTTTGCAAACAATATAGGGTTGTTTTCTTTACATACATATAAGATATTGTTTGCAACGTCTTTCTTAGCTACATAGTAGGCTTCAGGATTTCCACCTAGATGTAAACCTTTTCTTTGCCCTAATGTATAGAACATAATACCTTTATGTTTACCAATTACTTTACCTGTTTCAAGTAATACTACATCACCTTCTACTGGTTTAATGTAGTTTTCAATAAATTTATCAAACTTTCTATCTCCAATAAAACATATACCCATTGAATCAGGTTTTGAAAATACTGGCAAGTTTTC
>CAZYHU010000065.1:0-1975 GCA_964647175.1 uncultured Candidatus Saccharibacteria bacterium | reverse complement strand
GTCGGTCCACAGTGATACATACCCACAGTCCCTGGGACGAGCGGCGTAAAGAGTTCTTTTTGTTTCGTTAACGTATTGGTCAGATAAATATTCATATGAGCTACTATATCATATATTTGTCCAATAAAAAACACCCGAAAAGGTGTGTTTTTTATTGGTAGGCTATATCCATTTTTTGTATCTAAAATAAATATACATCATCATGAGAATAGTGACTAATATACCAATTACAATCCAAAATCCATAAGCTCCGTGAAATATATGTGGTGATTCTGGTGCGAGTAATATCATTGCAACCAGTGATAATGGAAATGTTACAAATGCCATAAGTGTTAACCGTTTCATGACATTATTATTTTTTGCAGTCAGGAGCGAATCATTTGTCTCACGGAGTTCACGAATAATTTCGAGATCGGCTTCGAGAGCGTCTTGCATTTTATAATATTGTGTCATGATCATATCATGAATAACTGTTTTTGTATCGCCGATCATTACTTGGAATTTCATGAGACTTTGCAGGACTTCAGCATGGAATCTGGTAGCATGTTTAATATCAATCAGTTTTCTACGGAGAATAGAAATTCGTTGCACCATGGCTTCTTCGTTACCTGTAAAAATACGTTCTTCGATTTCATCCAACTCTCCTGTGATCGTAGTGATTTCTGCGCGCATACCATGGTAAAATGTACGCAATATATCATGCAGTATATCCATTGGTTGAATTGTAGTAGTCTTGTGTTTAGTAATTAAATCATAACTTTCAAACATTTGACTAAATTCTGTAATAGAATCCAAGTTTTGATAATGCACAGTGATGAGAAAATTATGCCCAATGACACAATCTAATTCAACACGCTCAATACCTGATTTCATTGATGGATGATCAGGGAAATGTAAAATAATAAGATTATGATCACCAAAATTTTCAGATTTAGATCTGGAATTAGGATCAGCGAGTTGTTCAATACAGCCATGATCAAGTGAAAACTCACTTGCAAGTTCACTGATTTCATCAGCAGTTGGTTCATTCACATCAATCCAAGTAATGCTATTGTGTTGGTGTCGTGTAATCATATGGATATAGTATAACAGATTTTTATAATATCATGCAATTGAGTATAATTTTTCTTTTTCCCTGCGGAACTACTTTTTTTGTTCCTACGCTCTGCTCTGTCCACAAAAGAAAGTATTCCTGCGGGAAGCGAAAAATTATCTGTAAATCTACCGGCGATTTTTAAATGCATGAATAAGTGTATCAGTATCACTGTATTCGATTTCGGTTCCACTTGAAAATCCTCGTCCGAGCGTTGAAATCGTAAATCCATAGCGACCTTGGAGATATTCTATTTTTTGTTTTATCATGTCTGTTGTTCGGTCGGCTTCTTTGTGAGCACCGAGAGCGAAAACGATTTCAGAGAGCCCTTTTTCACATCCTGGGAAACTGTCACGCTGTAAACATTTGTTTTCTATCAGGGTGAGCAGTTCATCGATATGGATAAACTGCGCAGTTTCTGTATCGATCAGCGGTGCCAATCCGCCCAGAACAAAATAATGCCCATTAAAGGTTTTAGATTTTTCAAACGGTTCGATATCGGTGTCTTTTTCTACGATCATCAGTATACGCGGGTCGCGAGTTTTATCCGTGATAATAGGCGAGTAGACTTGATCAGGATTTTTTTTATAAAAATAATGAAAACTCACAGGGCAGCAAGTCATGTTATTTCGGACTTGTTTGATTTGATACAGGAGACTCTCTACATAACCTGCATTAGTCTTCATAATGAAATACGCGAAACGACCGGCTTGGCGTGGGCCAATACCAGGGAATTTTGTAAATAATTGGGTCAGTTCAGACAGTGGATTCATCGTGTTTCTATGATAGCACAGTCTGGGTGAGAGTATAAGGGAGGAGTAAACAATAATGCGTGGAATTGACTTCGTCAATTCCACGCATTATTGGTATGATCTATTCAAA
>CAZYHU010000064.1:0-2001 GCA_964647175.1 uncultured Candidatus Saccharibacteria bacterium | reverse complement strand
GTTTTGTAGTAGATTAAATTTTGTTTTTTTATTATACTTTATATTGATTATGAAAAAAACTATTTTTTTAGATGTTGGAGGTACTATTTTTATTAAAGATTCACAAGGTAATGGTATGCTCAATCCTGCAATTATACATCTAGTAGAGAATATTTCTCCAGAAATACCTATTATTGTGGTTTCTGATATGATTGAATTTAATGTGCCTGAATTATTACAGAAACTTTTTCCCTTGTTAAAACCTAAAAAAATATTTTATCGTGGTGAATATCCATGGATAGATAAAACAAAACCAGAAACATATACACGTATATGTAATCTCATACAAACTACCCCAGTTGAATGTATCCTTATTGATAATGAGCAAAATTTTAGAGAACCTGCAGCAACTATTGGAATTAAAACTTTTGATATTCACCAATCAGACATAGAAAAAGTTCTTATGTTATTTTAATTGATTATTTAATCACTTGGACAAATTTTAATTCATTAATATTTACCGGACTACGGGCAATTACGGTTTGATATGGATCTCGTGGGTCAAATGTTATAGACTTGATAATTCCGAGTGCTCTGTTTGGATATTGTGGGAGCGTAATAATATCTCCATCGGCAACTACAATATCACGCGGAACACGGAGACTGATATTACCATTACCATTACCCGTAGCTGGTAGATTAATCCCTGATTTTTTTAATCTCACCTCTGATGTAAATGATTGTCCTACATATAAATCAACACGCGCAGAACGAGGAAACACTGCTACAATATGTCCGATAATAATCGAATCACCTACGACGACCTGTTGTCCGACAGTAATTCCAGCCTCTGTTCCTGCGTCAATCATAATCGCATCAAAGAAATCCTGATGTGGGCGGGTAATAATCTGCGCCGTATGATACTGACTGGGATTACTGATGTAATTCATCTGTGTCCGTAAATCAGCGTTATCTGTTTTTAATAATTGTAATTCTACTGTATCACTGCGTAACTGATTATTCTCCAATGTGAGCTTAGTATTCTCTCTGATCAAATCGGCTTTTGTAGTTATGTTACTGGTAGCACGAATTGTTTTACTAAATAATGTAATCACAGGAGCTCGTAATACAATGAGTAAAGTACAAATAATGAGTGCAACAAAAAAACCCATCATAGATCGTGTAAACCATTGATAGTTGTTTTCTTTCTTGAAATTATAGTGCTGGGAGTATGTCATAATCGTGTACTAATAATTCATCATGCGCTACGATATCCTCTAATATGATACCACAACCACGAGCAACTGCAGAGAGTGGATCATGGCCAATATGTACAGGAATATTAAATGTATGACTCATTAATGTATCAAGTTCTGCAATTAATGCTCCACCACCCACCAGATACAATCCCTGTCTCATTACATCAGAAACAATTTCAGGAGGTGTTGTTTCTAATACTTCACGTACTGCATCGACAATTTGAGCAATTGTTCTCTCCAGTGCACGGTAGATATCATAATCACTCACGATAAGTTCTTTTGGTAATCCTGTTGCCATATCGCGGCCCTTGATCGTATACGTTCGCCCTATTGGATCAGTTGCTGAACCGAGATTAATTTTTAATTCTTCGGCTGTTTTTTCTCCGATGAGCATTCTGTGCTCACTGCGAATATAGGCAATGATATCATGATTCATGCGATCTCCTGCTACTTTGATACTTTTTGATTGGACAATACCTGATAATGAAATCACAGCAATATCTGTTGTTCCTCCACCGATATCTACGATCATATTCCCTACTGGGTCATGCACAGGCAATCCAATACCGATTGCTGCTGCCATCGGCTCCTCTACGATATATACCTCACGAGCACCTGCTGATTTTGCTGCATCATACACAGCACGATGTTCTACACTGGTAATCCCTGATGGAATACCAATCACCACCCGCGGTGAGAAAAATCGTTTAGAGGCTTTTTCTGTTTTAGAAATCAAGTACGTGAGCATTTCTTCGGTGACTTC
>CAZYHU010000063.1:685-2021 GCA_964647175.1 uncultured Candidatus Saccharibacteria bacterium | reverse complement strand
TTATTCACTTTTTCAAATCTGCTTACCTAACCAAAACAGCTACCTCGACAAATTATTTAATTTAACCCTAATTTATTCAGATAACCAAAACAGTTACCCCGACAAATATTCTACTTATCTAACCAAAATCTATAAGACCTATATAGTATACTTATTTTATTGAATTTTTCAAGTTTTTGTGATACTGTATATTTTGTATCGCTGTTGTAGCTGTTTTGGTAGACGTTAGGAATATGCTGTTGTAGCTCAGATGGTAGAGCACGTCATTGGTAATGACGAGGTCTCGGGTTCGATTCCCGACAATAGCTCAAAAATACTTTTTGTAAAAAAACCTATTTAATGTATACTGTGTACATTATGCAAGAAACAAAATTACAAAAAATAGTCGCCACCATAAAAACTTGGACCAACAATCTCTGGATTAATCACAAGAAAAAAACCATCAGTGGATTTGTTCTACTCTTGATTATCTTGTTTATGATTATCAGTAAAGGTAACAGTGTCGCATATACTGATATATATACAGTAGTCAATGCAGATATTACTGATAGTGTGTTGCTCTCAGGTCGCAGTGAATCATTACAAGATGTAAATCTGGGTTTTGCTGATTCTGGACGTGTAGCACATGTATATGTTTCAGAAGGAGACAAAGTAAAACAGGGTCAAGTATTAGCAAAACTTGAAATGGGAGATTTAGCAGCACAATATAAAAATGCAGCAGCCGGTGTGGTGATTGCTCGTGAAAATCTCAAACAATCATATACAAATGTAGATCAAGTAATAAGAGAACAAGATATCCTAGTCCAAGCAGCAAAGAAAAATCTCTATGGTAATTTAGAAGCCTATCCAGAAGACACATCAGTACGACTATCTCCACCAGAGATTTACGGAACCTATCAAGGTGAAACTGATGGTGTATACAATCTGGAGATTTATCCTTCATCAGCATTGTCAGGTGCATCAATTAATTTTTCAGGACTTGAATTAGGTACGGCTTCATTTACTACAGACAATCGTAGTCCATTAGGAAATAAAGGTCTCTACATTCAATTTCCATCATCTGAATCGAGTACATATGTGAGTACTGATTGGATTATTCCTATTCCTAATAATCGATCAACTACCTATGCATCACTTAAAAATGCCTATGATAGTGCAGTACTCAATCGTGAACATGCAATAGAAAATGCTCGTGCAGAAGTATCAGGTTCTATGGGTTCAATTATGCAGGCCAAGTTAGATCAAGCTGAATCATCGAGAGCGCAAATCGTTTCTGCAATGTCACGACGAACGATTACTGCACCGTTTAGTGGAACAATTTCAAAAGTTTCCCTCA
>CAZYHU010000063.1:0-675 GCA_964647175.1 uncultured Candidatus Saccharibacteria bacterium | reverse complement strand
GGTACCAGCAAAGATATTTCCCCTGGTATTAGTATGTTAGCTACCGACAATTACAAAGTCGTGATTAAAATTCCAGAGATTGATGTTTCACGAATCATTGCCAATACTCCTGTATCAATTAATTTAGATGCATACGGTAATGAAGTTTCTTTTGCAGGGACATTAATCAGTATTAATCCAGCAGAAACTATTGTTGATGGAGTTCCTGTATATGAAGGAACCGTATTATTTACTGACAGAGATGATCGCATTCGATCAGGTATGACAGCGACGGTAACAATCGTCATTAATGAAAAGAAAAATACACTCACTGTTCCTGCGGATTATATCCGTGAAGACAAGGTGCTCCGTAAATATTTTGTAGATGTCATAACAGGAAAAAACAAGAAAAACAATACTACAGCTATTACAGAACGAGTAGTCACCACAGGTATTCGTGGTAGTAATGGACAAGTAGAAATAGTATCAGGATTGGAAGTGGGAGAACAAATCGTAAAAATTGATATTAAAAAATAAAACAAAAAACCATTTCACGAGAAATGGTTTTTTGTGTATACTGATATGCATATGAACAATCTTTTACAAACGATTCGAGTAGGGAGTTTTCTCGGCATAAGACAATTAAAGCGAGCTAATAAATGGACTACACTCCTCATTATTTTTATTATGATGCTG
>CAZYHU010000062.1:888-2023 GCA_964647175.1 uncultured Candidatus Saccharibacteria bacterium | reverse complement strand
ATACGTGATCGATCTATGAGAGGATAGCGCATTTTTTGTAGCCCAGTAGAAACAATTTTATAGAGTTCTTTTTCTTTATTTTTTGAACCTTCTATGGTGTATGAAAATATTACCGTAATGAGATCTTTATCTATAGTCCCCTCTAACGTTCCGGTATAACCATTGGTCATATCTGGTCCTGCTTGGTTTCCTTGTTTAGTACCAGTTACTGTTGCTCCATTGATCGTTATGTCGATATATTCATCAACAGCATAGGGTGCCTTGGTTGTTGCGACTTGATGATAGTGATAACATGATCTCGGAGAGATTGGAACAATGGTTACCTCGCTATTATTTACCGTGTAATTAAATTCTGTATTTCTTTGTATGTGTCCATCTTCATAGGTTATTGTTCCAGTTTTCATTGATGGATTTATCTGAACTAATGTCACATACCAAGTCCCGCCCAATACAGGTTTTTCTAATGCAATAGTTTTAATATTTTCCCGAATATAATTTTCAACAGTATTTTTTTCAATGAGTGTTTCGCAATCTACTTGGGACATTTGGAATCCTGAGGTGAGTTTTGTAGGATTTTTATACACATAGGTACCGTCTCCCTGATCAATCATCTCATCGAACTGTGCAACTGCACTGCCTTCGCCGAAAATAATTTGTAATTGCTCGGTGACCTGCATTCCTTCTGCCATAGAATCCCACCATACATCAGCAATGCGTGCACTGATAGCAGGATTCATAGGACCGACTGTTCCTGTAAATTTCCCCACCTTGCGGTCTTTTTCTGCTGGGAGGTTTTGATATTCACCTGTTACCGTATTCCCAGAAATATTCATGCGTAACCATGCACGGTCAGTGAGACTGTTGTGAGTAATTTTTGTATACTGATAACACATACCAATAGGTTCAGGCGTTTTGACTTGAGCCTGATCTGGGACGATTTGAACTGATTCTGGTTTTTTATTATTTACAAGAAAAACAAAACCTGCAATGATAACAAGGGTAATCACAGCAATATAGATAAGTATTTTTTTCATATAATAATTAGACTATGGACTATTACTCAGCATTAGGTTTAAAACGTGGAGCTACAGAGGCCGAAATTAAAAAAGCCTATCGTAGCATGGCTATGAAACAT
>CAZYHU010000062.1:0-878 GCA_964647175.1 uncultured Candidatus Saccharibacteria bacterium | reverse complement strand
AATTATAGCACTCTCAGTGACCTAGTCCTAAAGTAATAAAAAATCACCTTATTTCTAAGGTGATTTTTTATTACTCTGCGTGTGGGATGATATTTGGATGATAATAATAAAAGGCTGACACATATTGGTCAGCCTTTTATATCTTAGGGTTTTGCCCATTTTTGATGTCTTTCTTCAATTTCTCTTATTCTTTTGTTTGTTACTTTTTGTGAACTTCGTATTTTAAATCTTTCAATATTGAGATTCCTTAAAGATTTGGAAGATATATCACCCACACTAATAACAGAAATAGGTTTAACAACTTTGAATACTAACACTTCATCAGTGACACACGTGGTTAATTTAGTTTTTTTCATTTCAATAAAAAATTATAGGTTCATTTAATTTAAATAAATACTACACTATTAACAAAAAATGTCAATTAGGTTCAAACTTGATCCAAAGTAATAAAAAAGCTGGATCATAATTTTTGATCCAGTTCTTGAGTGTTTTAATTTTTTAACTAATATCAGGATGGTTTAAAATTTCTTCTTCTTCCTGACTTAACCATTCATCATCCTCCTCTCTCTGTTCAAGCTCACTTCTTGTTGAAGCATAAACATCATACATACTCTCATCTTTGTAAGTGATTTTGGTTTCATCAACCTCACCTTCAAAAACTACTTCCGCATCATCAAATGGAGATTGTTCACCATCTTTTAATCTGCGGTCTGTGAATTGAACTCCGTTATAAAATGTCAGAATAATGATTGCATCATTGTCCCATTTTTCTGATCTGTCAGCTTCAACATTAAGTTGTTTTACTGAATAAGTTAATTTTTCCATTTTGTTTTTTATATTTAATTATTAGTAATTTAGTGAATTATCTTAACCTCTCA
>CAZYHU010000061.1:0-2128 GCA_964647175.1 uncultured Candidatus Saccharibacteria bacterium | reverse complement strand
CATGGTACTGTGAGTGTAGTAAACTTGGTTCCCCAAAAAGCCCATGCTGTTTCCATATCATGATAATATTGATCAATGAGTGAGCTGTTAATGGTTTTGTTTTCTACGAGACTGGCATATGCAATAATATCGCGATAATCCAGTTTATTAATCGTCTGCATTGTTTTTAATGCATGAGTAATACCTGATGGGAAGTATCCTGTTTTTATAATACGATGATTACTGATTGCGACTACTTCTGTTGCGAATAGACCAATACGTACCCATACATAGGTTCCTGTGATTTTTTCTAATAGATGTCGCAGGATAAATGTATGCACACCACGATAAGAAATCGTCGGCTCAGCGTGAAACACTGTATGTACAACTGATGCGCATTGTTTAATTAAACTGGCAGGAACTAATATATGAGCAAATGTTTTTTCCAAGTGAAACAATGGCTCTGGTTGTGTGAATAGTTCATCAGGTAATGAAACACGGTATCCGTTTTGCTCTGCAAATACCGTATACGTAGCAACAACCGTATGATCTGATTGACCCAGTTTTTTTGCATCACGATTCATTATTTTTAAATCTTTTTCGATCAGTTCTCTATCCATTTGTTTCGTATAGGTAAAAGCCGTTTTGCGGTGAATACTGTGGTGACGATATACCGTATGACAGAGTGTATCATCTAAATAGATCAATAATTCATCCGGAATTACTTTCATTTCTCGTTGATACGTTTCGAGTCCTTGTTTAAAAGCCGTAACACAGGTACTGATAATCATATCCCCTGTTACAAGTTTTTTTTGTAATGAAAAACTGGTACTGTTACCGTACAATGGTTCTGAAATCGTAGTTTCTGTTTTTTCAAACATCATTACTTTTAAACTATCCATACTAAAAACACCAACTAATATTTTTTTCGTCTGTGTGTTTTTTTTCATTAGTACTAGTATAACGATATTTATATGTTTTGTAAAACAACCAAGAGCGGAAAGGCTACGCCTTTCCGCTCTTGTGAAACCCCCTCTGTCCTATCGGACATCTCCCCCTAAAGTAGGGGGAGCAACCTTCGCTCTATGTTTAGATATAATTCAAACGAAGGTTTGGCTCCCCTACGTTAGGGGAGCTCCACGAAGTGGTGAGGGGTTGATTACTCTATCGTTGCTTTTATTCTCCGTACGCCGTTACTTGATGCTTCTTCCTTGATTATTTTAAATCCTCCGATCAGTCCCGTGTGATCGATATGCGGACCACCACAGAATTCTTTGCTGATTGCATGATCTAAACTATCTCCGATAAAATACACACTCACCATATCAGGATATTTTACTCCGAACTCCATCTCTGCACCTATTGTTTCGGCTTGTTCTCTCGGCATTTCAATTCGCTGCATTGGTAAATCAGAAACAATCCAACTGTTCACGAGATTTTCTACGGCTGACTTTTGTTCATCAGTCATTTTACTATCATGTGAGAAATCGATTCTGATACGTTCATCGGTGATATTACTCCCCCGCTGATGTACATGATCTCCCAGAACCTGCCGGAGTGCCGCCAGTAACAAGTGATGCGCTGTGTGACTGCGAACTATTTTATCAGATGTCCCACCGAGTCCACCCTTGAATTTTTGTTCACTCCCACTACGTGAGAGTTCTTGGTGTGCTTGCATCTCACGGTCAAACTTTTCTCGGTCTATTACTATTCCCTTTTCATGTGCCAATTCCTGTGTGAGTTCAATCGGAAAACCATAGGTTGTAGCGAGAATAAATGGATCAGTTCCTTTTTCGAATTCCTTAAGTCCTGACTCAATGGTTTTTTCAAAACGTTTAATTTCTTCAAATAAACTATTTTCTATATTAGAGATTATTTTTAAATCATTTTGAAAATAAACATCTTTATATAAATTAAAAATCTTTTGAATTATATCTTTAATATAGATATCCATAAAAAGAATCATTTTCATTTTTGCAACTGTTCGTCTAATTAATCTTCTTAAAATATAACCCTTATCTTTATTGCTTGGAATAACTCCATCTGAAATCAAAAATAATGATGTCCTTACATGATCTGTAATAATACGAGCATACTTTTCATCATACATAATTGTCTTTTCTTTTATAAAATCCATCACTGGTTTTAA
>CAZYHU010000060.1:0-2156 GCA_964647175.1 uncultured Candidatus Saccharibacteria bacterium | reverse complement strand
TGCAATAGCAAAAACACTCTGGGTTGCGATACAGAGTGCAATTACTATGATTGATGTTGTGTAACGTAATTTCATACAATACCGTTTACACTAAAAAATTATTTACTAAAATCTACCGTTGGGTTTACTTTTGCCTCTTCACTGGTTTGGAGGAAAGCCTTTTTCTCAAATCCAAATAGACCTGCAATAATCATAGATGGAAACCGTGAAACACGCGCATTCCAATTCGTAACAGTATCATTGTAGTCTTTACGAGCTACGGCAATACGGTTTTCTGTTCCCTCTAATTGTGTCATGAGATCTCGGAAAGCTTGCGATGATTGTAATTGTGGATAGTTTTCAGCGATGACAAGTAATCGAGATAATGCTCCCTCGAATTGATTACTGGCTCCGACTTTATCCTCTGTAGTTCTCGCTCCGGCATAATTTGCACGAGCGTTCGCAAGTGTTCCAAAGACTTCAGATTCTTGTTTGGTGATACCCTTTACAGTACTGACCAAGTTAGGAACGAGATCAAAACGGCGCTGTAATTGCGTATCGATCTGAGCGAATGACCCAGAAACTGACTGATTACCTGAGACAAGTCCGTTATAGGTCGAAATACCCCAGAATACTATGACGATGAGTATTCCCCCGATAATAATGAGTTTTTTATTGTTTTGAAAAAATGTTTGCATAAAAGTTAAATTAATTAAGGCTGTAATTACAGTATATCAAATCTGGTAAATAAAGCCATTATGTGATAGAGTAAAGGAAATTAACAAATAAATAAAAATTCTTATGGATGATTTTAAAAATCAAATCGAAATTATTGATAATCAACGAAACAAACTCCGAGAAGATCAAGAAAAATTACTATTGGAACAAAAAAAAATCTGCCAGAAAATAGCAATCTTTCTATCTGGAAAAATAGAACATCAAATCAAAACACTTTATTTAAACCCTTGGGAATATCTCACGCTCAGCAAAGATAGTGAGAAAAGTTTTTACCAAGTATTCTCTCATACAGGAGAAATTATATTAAATAAAAATTGTCCCAGTAATGGAGGATTTGAAGCAAAAGAGAAAAAGAAGTGGAAAAATTTTGATGAATTTTGTGCAGATATAAAAAATATTTGTAATATTCTCGGTTGTAAAAAATCACCATAACAAAAGCGGAATCTTTGATTCCGCTTTTTTAGTGTATGTAAACTATTTCCGATTCTGCCAGTTGTTATATACCACAAGCAACGGTGAAGCGAGGAATATTGATGAATAGGTTCCGAAAAACATTCCCAAAAACATTACCAATGCCAAGTCTTTCGTAGCACTCGGTCCCCAGATCCATAATGCAGCGAGAGCACAGAGTACGGTAACAGTAGTAATAATTGAACGAACAAATGTTTGTTTAATACTGTCACTGACAAGTGTTGCAAAATCTCCTGTGTTTTTACCTGTGAGTTTCAAATTTTCACGAATACGGTCGAATACTACGATGGTATCGTTTACTGATACTCCGAGAATCGTGAGAATTCCGATAATAAACAATGGAGTTACCTCATGACCAAGTAATGCAAAGATTCCTGCTGGAATGAGTACATCATGGAGTAATACCACCAATGTGATAAAACCATATACCCATGATGATACCGGACGCGCAACATTACGAAATGCATAGGCGATAAATACTACTAATGCAATTGCAATAATAATGATACAGAGAATGGCCTTATAGCGGATTTCAGATCCCACTGATGGACCAATCGTTACGAATTTTGTTTCAGTAATAGTATCTCCTGTAGCTGCTGCAATCATTGAAATAATTGATTCTTTTTCTGATTGATCGATTACTGATGTAGTAATACGAAATGCATGCGTATCTAATCCAGCAACTGAGGTATGTTCTCTGGTACTGAGAGATTCTTGGACTTGGTTTAGTGTTGCTGTTGTTCCATTAATTTCAAGTATTGAACCTCCTTGAAAATCAATACCGAATTTAAGACCAAATATACTAATACTCGCAATTGATGCGACGAGTAATAATCCCGCAATCGCAAAAAATATTTTTCTGTGTTTAATGATGTTCATAAAATGATGTATTATTTAAGTGAGATACCACTGGCTGATAGGAATTTCATGATCTTGCCAGGATTGTTTGGGAGTATAGCTCGTAATAA
>CAZYHU010000059.1:1133-2193 GCA_964647175.1 uncultured Candidatus Saccharibacteria bacterium | reverse complement strand
CTCAATAACAGTTTTTGTTTTCACCGACTCCATTGCACTTTTGATCACATCTGTTGTTGTTTTTGATACGCAAGCTGCAAGAGATAATAATAATCCAGTAAAACCGTTTTTAGCTTGTTGCTTTTCAATATTTTTTTGTTTTCCAAATAAGGATTCAATAATTTCACTGCTACCCAATAAACGTTCGTTTGGTTTTGCATAAGAAGATTCTTTTTCAACAAGTGCGATAATTTTCTGATTAAATATATCTGCTTGATCTGGCAGCCTTAATTCATCTAAGGATTTTTTCAAATCAATATGAGCATTTATGTAAATACCATTAGTTCTAATAAAATTTTCAGCGCACGAAACAGCACTGATCATATCGCCCCATTTTTTTATTGCAAATCTGTAGGTATTTACCCACCCTAATTTTTCGTGAATTTTCTCCGAACTATTTTCACTTTCTAACAGAGCAATTATATTCATACCCCAGCTCACCAATGTTTCAATATTCGTAACCATTCAGCACTTTTAATCAATTAATGAATAAACGCTGGTCATTGGCCTTGGAATAACATGTTTTATCCCCCTGGCTAGGAATACCCATCGCTTCTGACACCTGGAGCTATAATCACGGATTCGGCAAGAGATAATCGCGGTCATCGCAATAAATAATTTAAAAAATCTCTTGACAGGTATTTCGCGGGATTTTTTATATTTTCTCGACAGAGAAAGCTAGATTAAATTTCATAGCAAGCAGCCTTACAGAACGATGATAGCAAGATAAATCAAATGCCCAATGGGCTTGTGAGCATCAAAAAAATAAATGCCTACAATCACTTATACGAAAGCAAAAAATTCATTTTAAAACTCATGTTACACTGATCATCAGTGATTATATGAGTCAGCTAATGAAAATAGAAAATATCGATGTAACCAAAATCCTTGAACAAGCACGTGAGTTGTTAGCAACAGAAGAAAATGTATCAGCTGCATTTAAGGGCGTCATGGAAGTTTTATTTGTTGTTATTACAATATTAATAAATCGTTTAGGTTTAAGCAGCAAAAACAGTAGCAA
>CAZYHU010000059.1:0-1123 GCA_964647175.1 uncultured Candidatus Saccharibacteria bacterium | reverse complement strand
TTAACCAAAGGCCTCATTGTTTATCAAAAAGGCCGTGATAAGAAAAAACAAGATAACCCGTCAGGACGAAAACCGGGCGGACAAAAAGGTCATCTCGGCAAGACTCTTCGGCCGGTTGATAATCCTGACGAAATCAATGTTATTCCTTTTGATAAAGGCACGTTACCAAAAGGTAAATACAAAGACGTGGGTTATGTTGCACGACAAGTCATTAATATTCGTATTTCAAGATACGTGACAGAATATCGTGCTCAAATATTAGAAGATGCTAACGGACATCAATACACAGCACCTTTCCCAGCGCAAGTCACCCGCCCCGTGCAATATGGTCATGAGTTTAAGGCACATTCTGTTTATTTATCACAATTCCAGCTACTACCTTATAACAGAATAGATAATTATTTTTCGCAAGAGATTAACGTTCCTGTCAGTTCCGGTTCTATTTGCAACTTCAATAAAGAAGCTTATGCGTTATTAGAAGAGTTTGATGGCATCGCTAAATCAAAATTAACTTCTGCCGCGGTGTTGAATGTCGATGAAACTGGAATTAATGTCAATGGCAAGAAAGCCTGGTTACACGTCACGGCTAATGATAAATGGACGTACTTTTTTCCACATGAAAAACGAGGCAAGATTGCCATGGATGACATAGGTATTATTCCAAATTTTAAAGGTATACTCTGTCATGATCATTGGAAGCCTTATTATGTTTATGAATGCCTGCATTCATTATGCAACGCACATCATCTGAGAGAATTGCAAAGAGCTTTCGAGCAAGATCACCAACAATGGGCGTTTGATATGAAAGCCTTGTTACTTGAAATCCACAGCGAAACCAAGAATGCCGGTGGCAAGCTCACAAAGACTGATTCCGAAAAATATTATAATCAATACCATGCAATTATTGAGGTCGCTAAAATCGAATGTCCATTACCTAAAGCCTCAGTAGACCATCAGAAAAAAAGAGGGCTCATAAAAAAATCAAAAGCACGCAACCTACTGGAGCGATTATCGAATTTTATCGATGACACATTACGATTTATGGATAACATTGATGTTCCATTTACGAATAATTTAGCTGAGAATAATATCAGAATGACCAAAGTTCAACAAAAAATATCGG
>CAZYHU010000058.1:1653-2259 GCA_964647175.1 uncultured Candidatus Saccharibacteria bacterium | reverse complement strand
AACGGTATTGAAACAGGAGACACACTAAAGGTTTCTGATATTATTATCATTCCCGATGGAAACGGAGAAATCGCCGAAGAAAAAGCAGTTGCTAAAAAAACACCAAGTAAAAATGGAGGAAAACTGGTAAATGATTTATCAAACAGAGCAGGTGATGGATACTTTATCAGACCAGTTGCAGTTGATGGTGGTAGAATTCGTAAAACCCAAGGCTACCACGGTCCATATAACGCTGTTGATATTGGTGCTCCTATTGGAACACCGATTGTTGCCGCAGCAGATGGAGTAGTAGTTACCGCTAAACCGAAAGGTTGGAATGGTGGATATGGAGGACTTACTATTGTTAGACACAACAATGGTTCACAATCTCTCTATGCTCATCAATCAACGATTTATGTAACAGCAGGACAAACAGTAAAACAAGGAGACATCATCGGAAGAACTGGAAATACAGGACGCTCTACAGGTCCACATCTCCATCTCGAATTCCGTGGTATTAAAACTCCGGCATTGTATTAGTCTTTAAAAATTAAAAGCGCGAATCCTTCGGATTCGCGCTTTTAATTTTTTGTTTTACTCTCTCGGTCTGTATTGTAGGGCTTCTAA
>CAZYHU010000058.1:0-1643 GCA_964647175.1 uncultured Candidatus Saccharibacteria bacterium | reverse complement strand
CCTGGATTACGTCAGTCGAGACTGACGTAATGGATTCCGGCTCATAGGTCGGAATGACAAAAAAATCCCTCACGGGATTTTTTTCTATAACCTATAACCTCTCACCTAGCACCTAACTCTCCCGTGGTCTGTATTGCAATGCTTCTAAAATATGTTCCTGTTCTATCGTTTCGCTGTTTTCTAAATCTGCAATGGTACGAGCGAGTTTAATAATACGATGATATGCACGCGGAGAAAGTTTCAGTGTTTTAGCACTGTTGTTTAACAATTCTGTTGTTGCGGGCGACAGTACTTGTCCTGTAATATCTCGTGTAGTCATATGAGCGTTCAATGTTGCTGTATTTCCGAATCGTTTTTCTTGGATTTTTCTGGCATGTTGTATACGCTCTGCAACGGTGGTACTGTGTTCAGCATTTGGATCAGACTGTCCCAGTTTATCATAATCAATATGTTCTACCGTGAGCCAGATATCAATACGATCCATAATCGGTCCAGATAATTTTTTGCGATACCGTGCCAGTTCTCCTGGATTACAAACACATTGTTTATGTAATGCACCACGATTACCACATGGACATGGATTCATTGCAGCGATTAATGTAAACCGTGCAGGGAAACTCGCAGAACCTTTTGCTCGTGAAATGTTTACTGTCTTGTCCTCGATCGGTTGTCGCAATGATTCGATTACTCGTCCATCGAATTCTGGGAATTCATCCATAAACAATACTCCATGATGAGCCAGTGTTACTTCGCCTGGTTTTGGAATACTGCCTCCACCGATGATAGAAACATGACTGGATGTATGATGAGGCGAACGAAACGGTGGATACATGATTACCTTGTCTCGTAATATTCCTGCAATACTGTGGATGCCGGTGACTTCTAACATTTCTGGTTCGGCGAGTTTCGGTAGTACTCCGGTGAATGCTCGTGCAAGCATTGTTTTCCCTGTTCCAGGTGGTCCCGACATGATAACATTATGCCCACCTGCTGCAGCGATTTCTAATCCTCGTTTTGCAGATTCTTGACCGCGTATATCAGAAAAATCAAAATGATGTTCCAATTGTATTTCATCAAGTGGTTCTGGTATATATCCAGATAATACAGATTCCTGACTCAAATGATCTACGACTTGTTTTAAATTATCAACCGCATAAATCGTAATCCCTGTGATGAGTGAGGCTTCATCGGCATTTATACTGGGCAGAAAAACCTCGGTAAATCCTGCATCACGCACCGTACGAACGATTGGGAGTACTCCTTTTACTCCTTGTAACTGACCGTTTAATGATAATTCACCGATGAATATTTTGCCTGCTGGATCAAAATCAATATCATGATTAGATAATAAATATCCGATAGCAATAGCGAGATCATAGTACGAGCCTTCTTTGCGGAGTTCTGCAGGTGCGAGTGATACAATAGTTTTTTGATTTTCTTGTTTTGGACTTGTAAAGCCACTGTTTTTAATTGCTGATGATACACGGTCACGTGATTCCTCGACGGCTTTATCAGGGAGACCAACAATAGTAAATGCATGCAGACCATTGGTAATATCAATCTCCACAGAAACAATAGACCCCGACAGATGATGAGGTTGCGCAGAAAATACTCGTGAAAAGTTTTTCATAATTATATCAAGT
>CAZYHU010000057.1:0-2383 GCA_964647175.1 uncultured Candidatus Saccharibacteria bacterium | reverse complement strand
TGGAAAATCCGTATATCACGTATAAAAACGATTATATCGAGGGTGTTTGGAGTGTAATCAAAAAAATCGCAGGGCGAAATATAGGAGGCTCGGATTTATTATACAAAGATTTTAAAATCCTCCCATGGTGCAGTCGTTGTGGAACGGCATTATCAAGTCATGAATTGTCTCAACCAGGAGCCTATCAAGATGTAAAAGACGTCACTGCGTATGTGAAATTTAAAGTAACACCAGGACAGAAAATTGGTGATTTTGAAATAGATGATAATACTTATATTATGGCGTGGACAACAACTCCGTGGACATTACCAGGGAATGTTGCACTGGCAGTGGGTAAAGAGATAAAATATGGAAAATGGAAAATAACAGCAGGTGAACATATAGGAGAAACTTATATCCTTGCGGAAGGTATAGCAACAAATGTTTTTAAAGATTCAAAAATTTTTCCAACAGATGCAAATTTTAATATACTAGCAGAAGTTAGTTATTGTTTGGGTGATGATCTTATTGGATTAACCTACGAATCACCCTATCCGTTTATGTCAGATTTGATAACTGCAGACCAGAGAGAGAAACTCGGAAATGCTTTTACGGTGTATGCGGCAGACTTTGTCACCACAACCGACGGAACAGGTATTGTGCATATTGCGCCAATGTATGGGGCTGACGATTTCGAACTGGCTACGAAACATAACTTGCCGAAATATCATATCGTAAACGAACAGGGTAATTATATCGCTGGATGTGATACCGAAGATTTAAAATTATCAGGACGCTATGTAAAGGAATTAGACGAGTCAGGTAAACCAACACTTGCAATTGATATTATCAATAATCTCACGGCGCGAAACTTGTTACTGAAGAAAGAAAATTATGCACACAGTTATCCGCATTGCTGGCGATGTAATACGCCTCTACTGTATTATGCTCGGGGTTCATGGTATTTCCGCATGTCAGCATTACGCGAGCAATTACTGGCAAGTAATGAAAACATAAATTGGGAACCAGATCATATTAAATCTGGACGATTTGGTGAATGGCTCGATGGTATTCGTGACTGGGCGATATCTCGTGACCGATATTGGGGGACACCTCTGCCAATATGGGAAAATAGCAATGGAACTAAACGTGTTGTAATCGGTGGATTAGAAGATATTAAAAAACATACTAAAAAATCAGGGAACAAGTATTTCGTAATGCGACATGGTGAGGCAGATAGTAATGTCAGTCACACATGGGATTTTATGGGTAATCCAGAAAACCACTTAACAGAAACAGGACGAGATCAGGTTATTACATCTGCAAAATTCTTGAAAGATAAAAATATTGATATTATTATCCACTCACCAATAGTGCGTACCACAGAAACAGCACAATTAACTGCAGAGACTATCGGATTTACGGGGGAATTAATCGCAGATAATCGAGTAGTCGAATGGCAGGTCGGTTCAGAATATCAAGGAAAACATTTAGATGATTATCTCTCTGTTCGTAATGCGTCAGATAATCGATATGCGTATAAAACAGGAGACGGAGAATCGTTTTCAGAACTCGTAACGCGATGTGGAGATTTTTGGTTTGATATTGAGCAACAATATGCAGGTAAAAATATTTTGATTGTTTGTCACAATTCATCTGCTCGTGGACTTGATCTCGTAGCAAAAGGATTCAGATATGAAGATTTGTTAAAAAATAAACCAGCAGAATATCCGTGGGGGAATGCAGAAATCCGCGAAATAGATTTCTCACCTTTACCGCATAACGAACACTATGAGCTTGATTTCCATAAGCCGTATATTGATAATATTAGACTTGAACTAGATGGAGAACCATTACAACGCACCAATGAGATAATCGATGTATGGTTTGATAGTGGGGCAATGCCGTATGTCCAAAACCATGTACTCTATAATGAGATGAACTGGACACCACAACCAGCGGACTATATTGCCGAGGGTGCAGATCAAACGCGTGGTTGGTTTTATACGATGCATGCGATTGCAAACCTTCTCAATGACACACCTACGAATAATTATCGTAATGTAATTTGTCTGGGATTGTTAATGTCGACTGATGGGACAAAAATGTCCAAATCAAAAGGCAACATCGTCAGTCCATGGGAGGTATTTCAGAAATTCGGAGCAGACGTTGCACGGTTCTGGTTTTACAGTGTGAACAATCCCGGAGAGACGAAAAACTACGATGAAAAATCACTGGACGAAGTAAACAAAAAAGTTTTCAATCCATTGCGTAATGTCGTGAGTTTTTATGAGATGTACAAGGGTGATAATAGTCATTTTGCTGAACAGTATAATCCGTACGGAGATAATAGTACGGTATTAGATCGATGGATTCTTGCAAAATTTGATACACTCGAAATCAC
>CAZYHU010000056.1:1298-2424 GCA_964647175.1 uncultured Candidatus Saccharibacteria bacterium | reverse complement strand
TTGTGCCCGGGAGAGGACTTGAACCTCCACCCATTGCTGGATTCGATTTTGAGTCGAACGTGGCTACCAATTACACCACCCGGGCAATAATAAAACCTTATCATACTTTTTACTTTTTGTTAACTTGTGATAGAATATATTTTATATGTCACAAATCTTTCACAATTCTATTTTTTGGGTCGAGACAGATAAAATAAAACCCAATCCTTATCAACCCCGTAAAGAATTCGATCAGGATAATTTGCGTGAATTGTCAGATTCTATTCGTCAGTACGGAGTCTTGCAACCATTGGTTGTAACCCGTCGAGAATTCGAAACAGAATCAGGTTTAGCTGTAGAATATGAATTAATCGCAGGAGAACGCCGTCTACGAGCCAGTAAACTCGCAGGACTACCTCAGGTACCGGTAATTATCCGCGCGCATACAGAGGATCCAAAATTGAAATTAGAATTAGCTATTATCGAAAACCTCCAACGCGAGGACTTGAATCCTATTGATCGAGCTGTTGCATTTGAAAAACTTGCACATGAATTTAATTTTTCCCATGCAGAAATCGGTAAAAAAATGGGCAAGTCTCGTGAATATGTTTCAAACAGTTTGCGATTACTGGCTTTACCGGAACATATTAAACAGGCATTAATCGATCGACGCATTACCGAGGGTCACACCAGACCGCTGATGATGCTCGCTACCAGCCCAGAACAACAAGAAACATTGTTCAAGGAACTCATGGTGAAAAAACTCTCTGTTCGCGAAACAGAAAAAATAGCAAAATCACTCATCGCACCAAAACAAAATAAAATAAAATCAGATACCAGTACAGAAATGGATTCTTATGCAGAAAAACTGGCAGAATCATTGGGAACTCGTGTTTCTATTGTTCCCGAAGATGCAGGAGGGAAAATCGTGATTGATTTCTTTTCACCATTGGATTTAGAGATGATTTTAAAACTGGTCAAAGCCAACCAAAACCAGATGACTCCTGTGGAATCACCAATACATCATGAAACAGTCAGAGAACCAGTTACTGATATCATTACAGATACATATACACAACATAATCATGATGTAATATCAGATACTCATACAATAGAAACAAAACCAGATGAAATGCAACAAACAGAA
>CAZYHU010000056.1:0-1198 GCA_964647175.1 uncultured Candidatus Saccharibacteria bacterium | reverse complement strand
ACTGCCAGAGCGCGGGTTGGTTTTTTAAATATACACTGTGGATAGTTTTCTCGGATCAGTGTATCTAATGTCTCACGAATGCGTATATTTGCAGAAACTCCACCACCGATGACGAACATACTTGGATTGTATTGCTGCATGGCTTTGGTAACCTTGTGAGATAAAACATCACAGACTGCAATTTCAAAACTGTGAGCTAAAGCTTGTATGTACTCACTTGGTAAATGCTTCATTTCAGGATGTTCAATTTTAAAATCCCGCACAGCATAGAGTACTGCTGTTTTTAATCCAGAAAATGAAAAATCTAAATCAGGTGAATACATCATCGGACGAGGCAATTCAATATCGTAGGGATTAGTAGACTTGGTATATAATCCAGCCAGTTTTGAAATCTCTGGACCTCCTGGATAGGGTAGTCCTACGATACGCGCAACCTTGTCGAATGCTTCACCGACTGCATCATCTCGGGTGGTACCGATAATCGTATAATCTCCAATACTGTGCATCATTACCATTTCTGTATGACCTCCAGAGATTAATAATGCGAGCGCTGGTACAGGATAATGATCACTTGCAACAGTAAACGTATTACTAGATTCTGAAATCTCTGGTGCCATTACAGATAATATATGTCCCTCCATATGGTTTACCGGCACGACAGGTATGTCCCACAGATATCCCAGAGCCACAGCAGTATTAATCCCAACCCATAGAGCAGGTTCAAGTCCTGGACCGTTCGTAACACAGATATAATCAATATCAGGTTTTGGTAATGTCAGGATATGTTCAACTATCATATCGAAAACAACGGGTTCTTTCTGGAGTAATACTTTCAAGTGTTCAATTTTTATATCATGTATTTCAAGTGTTGCATCAGTTTGTATATCTCCTAATAATTCCACCAATAATGGAATAATATTATGTGCATGTTCTCGTTTTGCAAGTTTAGGAAACACGCCTCCATAGGGTTTATGGATTTCGATTTGTGAATTTGTGAGATGATTATGTACCGTAATAGTATGACTGTGATTATCAGGATTATAATCAGCAGACAATAATGCCAGACTGGTCTCATCACAAGATGTTTCGATAGCGAGGATGTTCATGTATCTAACCATATCATAGATTGACTTTATTGTGAATATTTGCATAATATTACATTGAAACAATTTTAAAAAACCTTTTAAATACCTTTACA
>CAZYHU010000055.1:0-2630 GCA_964647175.1 uncultured Candidatus Saccharibacteria bacterium | reverse complement strand
TGGTTTCTGTATTAATACAAAACGGTAATCCGTCACAATCAGTCCCTGTATTACTAGTCATTTCTATATAGTTTTCAAACATGCGGTAATTAGTTTCCTTGTCAGCTCCTGCCCAAACATCTCTGGTTTCAATATCGATATTCCATTGTTGTTTTAGTTTTTCAATCAATATTTTCATATCCATACATGCAGGACAATCAGTTCCATAAAACATAATTAAATGATTTTGTTTCATACTATTTATTAATCACATGCCAAAACGACATACGCATAATTGATTTTATTAATGAATAGACCAAGTAAATCACAACGATTGAAATAATCACGGTTTGAACTTGACCCAGTCCCTCGGATATCCGATCAAACTTGCCCTCTAATAATCTACCAAGCCAGATGATTGCACTACTGTAAATAATAATTGAAGACAAGTTATAGAATGCAAATTTTTTATATGGTAATTTTGTAGATCCTGCGAGATACGGTCCTACGAATCGTAACTGCATGAGAAATCGACTAAAGAAAATAATTTTACCCATATGACCACTAACCATAGCACCGTGTTTAATTACACTATCTGCAAAAAATTTCGTATAAAACTTTTGTAACCATTTGTTATTACTGCGAGCGAGTAGATAGATTAAACTATCATTTACAAATAAACCAAGTATCACTGCAGGGAGCGTATAATACCAAGTGAGCAATCCAGTACTGGTGAGATATCCAATACCGAGCAAGGTGATTTCCTCGGGAATAGGAATTACAATATTAGAGAAAAAAGCCAAAACAAAAACCCCCAGATACGAGAATTGAATGATTGATTGTAAAAAGGGGATGTTTGTTTCCATATAAATAATTACATTTTTTTAATTTGTGCCTGTAATTTAGCAAGGTTTTCTTTTGCGTACATTGCTCCTGCATACGAATTTTGTGCTGGATCTAAAATATTAGGATTTTGAAACTTTTTAGAATACAAAGCAAACACAGCATCACTTAATTGGAATAATCCTTTATAGCCAAATTTATTAACTACTGAAGGTTTTGTACATCCATAACTTTCTATACGACAGATTGCAGTAAGAGTTTGCAATGACATTCCTGTATTAGTTACGGCATAATTTAAACCTGTTTGAACATTAGCTGGAATTGATCCAGTACTACGTTTTGCTGCTTCTATTTTAGTAGCCCAATATTTAATAAAAACTGCAGGGGTAAGTGTCGACTGTCCTGTTACTTTTTTAACATCTGCAATAGGTGCGTTCCCTGCCATATTTTTATTAATATTTGCATTAGTATATGGATTATTTTGAGGAACATTATTATATCCTTTTTTTGCTGCCCAGAGAATTGCAGGTGCTCCTCCCGGACCTTGCTGATGAGCTAAATAAGCCAAGAATGCAGGGTCGCTATATGAGGCTTCTGTAATAACAATACCTGTAGTATCTAATCCCGTAATACTTGCAACAAAGTCTGGATCATCAATACGATTAATAATCGAAACCTCTGCCAAATCCGGCTGTACATCCAGTAATTGCGGATTAATAGTATTGAGAATTACATAAATAGAAACGAGCAAGAGTAATCCGATAACCACATTTGTAATCTTGTCTTTTAATACACCGCTTTTAGAAACATTATCATCATTGCGCATATATTGAAATCCATACCAAGCAATGAGTAACACACCGAGCAGTGACGCCAATCCAATCGTGAGAAAATAAATATTATTAAATGTATCACCGATGGTTCTATTCGCATCCAGTCCGATTGCGGTTACTTCGACTGGTTCGTTTTTATCATTAAAGGCACCAAACGGTTCCAGTAATTGGTAACACTGCGAAGCATCTTGACCCTTACATGGATCAGCTCCACCAAAAGCCTTCATACCGCCGAATAGGGTTACTGGATTACCCACTGCAGCAAATGTTGTATGTAGCGGTATCAGTGATAGTCCAATTATCATGATCAAGACCGCTCCAGAGAGTAGTCGTTTAATACTTGATAGATATGATGTATTCATACTATAAATAGTACCACAGTACGATAACCAAAACAAATAAAAAACCAGAACGAATCTGGTTTTTTATTATTTTGCGAGAGAGGCTTTTTTAATCTGTGCTGACAATCGAGATTTTTTACGATCTGCTGTGTTAGACTTGATAACTCCTCGTTTTGCTGCTTTGTCGATTGCTTGATAAGCGATTTTCAAATCATCTAAACTGTTAGAGATTTTAGTAGATTTAATAGCAACACGCATAGTTTTACGACGACGATCATTGATCACTCGTTTTTTTTCTGAGACACGCATTGCTTTTTTTGCATTGGCTAAATTTGGCATGAGATTGGATGAAAAATATTAGTAAATATAAAGATTTGAACTACTTGGTAGAAGTAGTTCGTGTAGCTATCCTGGTTGACACGGTAGATAGCTACGGAACTGCTCATTTACTGTAGCATAATAAGACAATAAAGGCAAATAGAAAAAAACAAAAAATCATTGCAAAAAATAAAAAATATGTTATGCTGATAAACGTCTTTTGTTGATTTTAAAAATTTGCGCTCGTAGCTCAGTTGGTAGAGCAGCTCCCTTTTAAGGAGATGGTCGTAGGTTCAATTCCTACCGAGCGCACAAA
>CAZYHU010000054.1:0-2875 GCA_964647175.1 uncultured Candidatus Saccharibacteria bacterium | reverse complement strand
ACAATTAAATAATTTTTATATGACAAATTTAGAAATAGGACTTTCAGTTACAACGATTATTTTCTTTTTTCTTTATATTAGAGAAAAAATGAAACCAAAAACAGCTGAAGAAATTCAGTACCAAAGAGAAAAAGATGAAATAGAAAAAAACATCAACAACAGGAATATGAAAAACTTAAAAACTTGGATGAACAAATAAAAGCACTAGAAAAACCAGTTGTATATATTTCAGCAAATAGTAGAACTGAAGATGATGAATCTGGAATTATATTCAAGGATCATATCTATAATGAAGTAAATTTGTCTGTAAGAGATAATACTGGAACGATAAAATCATTTCAAATTAATGGTAAATGGAAAGATGTTCGTAAAGAAGCACCATTTATTGCGTCATTGTTACAAACAAAGCTTTTTAATAACAAAGAAAAAGAAAAAGATTATATTCTTTTCTAATTCTGGTAAGATAAAAGACGTTGGAATTATCCAACGTCTTTTTTTGTACATCAGAGATATCATCGGTCCATGTCCGAAATGACAGAGCCCTACTCAAAATGCACTTCAAAGTCTTGGTTTGCTATGAGATCACGGAGAATAGGATAATTGGTGAGCTCTGTATCAGTCTGTGCGATATCTCGGGCTTCATTGCGGGCGTATTCTACCATCTTGATATTTTTGAGCGCTTGCATACCAATATCAGAAACACCCCATTGTTTTATTCCACTGATATCTCCGATACCACGGAGCGTGAGATCGAGTTCCGCAAGTTCAAAACCGTTTTTAGCTTTTTGGAACATTTGCAATCTCGTACCTGTGGTTGCTGTTTTAGATTCCGAAAACAAATAACAATAGGCTTGATGATTACTGCGAATCACACGACCACGGAGTTGATGTAATTGTGCCAATCCGAATCGGTCGGCTCCCTCGATGATAATATTGGTGGCATTTGGAACATTTACCCCGACTTCGATTACACTGGTGGAAACTAATATATCAATTTCGCCGTCAGAGAATTGTTTCATAATCTCAGCTTTTTTAATTGGTGTTAATTTACTGTGTATACCTGCGATACGATATTCTGGATAGATACTCGTGCTTAACTTTTTCAGTTCGTCCTCTACAGATTTTAATTGTACCTTGATTTCATCATCTGGATCTGATGCGGCGATACGAGGACAAATAACATAGGCTTGTCTGCCGGACTTGATTTGTTCTCTGATATGTTCGTATACTGACAGTCGTTTTTTCTCGTCATTACCCAGAACGATTTCTGTAATCACAGGTTTGCGACCAGACGGCATCTGATCAATAACGGTGAGGTCCAAGTCTCCATAAATAGTCATCGCCAACGTTCGTGGTATCGGTGTCGCAGTCATAGACAAGTAATGCGGAGCATGACCTGTTTTTTTAGCCAGTTTCATACGTTGTTTGGTCCCGAATCTGTGTTGTTCATCGATAATCACGAGTCCCAAATCTGCGAATTCTACGGATTTTTGTATCAATGTATGTGTTCCGATCAGTATCGGGATTTCGCCATTTTTTACCCATTTTAATAATTGAGTACGGGAAATCTCAGTCCACAGTTTCGCTCGCTCTGATGGATTGTCACTGTAGAGTGCTTCACGGATACTGCGTGTCTGTGCGTTTTTACTTGGAAACTTGCGACATCCTGATCCGGTAATTAATCCGATAGATATACCCGTGTGAGCAAAATACGCAATAAAGTTTTCAAACAATTGCGTTGCCAGTACCTCGGTCGGTGCCATATATGCTACCTGTAAATTACCAAAATCCTGACCCATAGGACGATTGATGACGGTTGCGTAACTGGCCACTGCTGCGACAAATGTTTTACCAGATCCTACATCACCCTCGATCAATCGCGACATTGGTTTATCCATGTGCATATCGGCAAAAATACCACTGAGCGCATCAGTCTGTGACTGTGTCGGCGTAAAATCAAACCGTGAGATAAAATCATCAATACGATCAGTATGAATATCGAGTTTGTATGAAAATAACGAATCAAACTGTTTTCTCTCAATTTGTTTTTGTAATTGGATCATAAATATCTCAGAAAAAGCAAATCGTTTTTGCGCCATTTCTGCATGAGATTTTTTCTCTGGGAAATGTATCCAGATTAATGCATCAGAGAGTTTTGGTAATTTATATTTTTGTAAAATAATTTCTGGAATTGGGTCGGGAATAGTCGTATGGATTTTTTCGGTACAGATTTTTTTTAGCGTATGATAGATCCATTTAGAACTAATGCCGCGGGTCTCTGGATATACAGGGTATCCGACGTCTTTACCTGTTCCCATAAACAAACTGTCCTGCATATCGATAGGCAAGTCCGGTGTTTTCGATATTTCTGGATTCATCAGTGTCTTGCCGTATTTGGTCTCGGTGATTTTACCGGTCAGTTTAACACTGTCACCATCATGATACATTTTTGCGATATAGGGCTGATTCATCCAAGTCACGCGCAATGTCGTACCACCAATATCAGTAATTACCGCTGTTGCTATGGCGACTTTTTTAACGAAGCTCTTTTTCAATTCCAGTTTAGACAGTTTACCAATAATGGTTGCACCTGTTCCGATCTGCGAATCATCTATTAATGTATAGTCGCTGATATTACTGTAACGCAAGGGGAAGTAATGGAGCAAGTCATACACTGTATGCAATCGTAATCGTTCTAATGCTTTTTTCTGTTCGGCACTCAGTCTAAAAGATTTTTCTAATGTATCAGCATGTTTCATATGGGTACAGTGTAGCAGATGAGTTTTTTATCCACAACTTTATTATTTTCTAGGTGGTTTTGGACTTGCTATTACAAGTGGGATGGTATACTATTAATGTGGGATGAAGTGGGATA
>CAZYHU010000053.1:0-2884 GCA_964647175.1 uncultured Candidatus Saccharibacteria bacterium | reverse complement strand
CAATGGAACACAGGGAGAAAATTTGTTCGTTGAACAAAAACTTGTAATTCCAGTAATCCGTAAATTGTTTGTTGCAAACACAACATCTGTGACTCCGTCACAAATTGTGGTGAACAGTAACATTACGACGTCCAATTTGGATGATGTTGCATCGTTTGAGGTTGCTGATGCTAACGGTACCATCCTTATGAAGGTAACCGAAACCATCGGAGCAACTGTAGATGCAGTTAATTTGACCAAATCGATTACAATCGACTTGAATCAATTTCCTACCGCATCGACACTTACGACAACCTCTGGAACTGGTGGAAGTCAAAAAATGAAATTGAAATCTGCAAATGTCGGGATTTCAAGCCTCGTTTCAAACGGGGTACTGACAGACGAAACAACAATTTCTTTTATTTCCATATTAGGTCAGGTAACTGAAACAACTTGGGAACAGGAAAAAAACAAATCCAGAGACGGAGTCATTAGACTTGCGACTGGTGAGACTTTCAGAAAGCCTCAAATAATTAAATAGCAACGGTTTTCATACTTTTTTGTTTTTTTAGTTATCACTAAGCCCTTGAAATTTCAAGGGCTTTTTCTTTGGCTCATTTTTGTACTTGCTAATCTTGATAATAATGCACATGGTGGAAAAACTTGATAACGAGGAAGGTTCCAATTATTCCGATTAATCCACCAGTGATAACATCTATGGAATAATGCACGTGTAAATACAATCTACTGTAACTGACTGCTATAAACCACAGTATTGATAGTGTATAAATCGCGTATTTTAGCAGTTTGGTATCTATGTGTGTATATGCATAATATATCCCTAAACTCATTACCACCGCTGCGAGTGTCGCATGCCCTGAAGGGAAACGAGCATCTGTTTCTAATACTAATGCATGGAGCGGTCTCGGTATATCAGTAATGTATTTTAAGGTATAGGTAACTACCATTGCAGTGACAGTACTGAAAAAAACCTTGTAGGATTCTTTTTGTTTTTGATTCAAGTATAAACCACCACAAATAATCGCGATTACAGGAATCATAACACTTGCTCCTGCGAGATTTGAGATAAAGATTTGAAATGCGAGCATGGGAACAGTATACCGCAGTAGCTGTAATCTATCAAACTATTGGTTTTTTAAGTATAACTATGATACTATCATCTTATGAGAGATATAATATACAATCTAAAATTAGTTGGTGTATTTTCAGGTAAAACTGCTTTAGATATCGGAGCTCGAAATACTGACCTAGCTGTTGTTTTAAAAGACAATGGATTTGAACAGGTAACACTCATTGATAAGGATTTTATCGATATAGGAGCTATTGATTGTAAATATATCCAAACAGATCTATCAGATTTTAATCCTACAGAAACTTTTGATCTGGTTATTGCTCGACATGTACTACCTTTTACAGATAATCCACTACAAGAATTCAAAAAAATACTGTCTTTTAGTAAGGTTTGCTATGTTACTTTTTTTGGTAACGATGATGATCGTAAAAGAATATTTTTATTTTCAAAAGATGAAATTGAAAGTATTATAAATGAACATGACTCATTAGAAGTTTTGTATAAAAATGAAATTCATTATCAAGGAAAATTATATAATGGGAGTCTGAATAATTGGCATGTATTTACCTATATAATAAAAAACCACACTTTGTAGTATATACAATAGTGTGGTTTTTTATTGATATTTTGTGCTATACTTGTACCATATAATCTAATTATTTATTCTATGACAAACAACACTTGGGCACATATTGCATTTCATGGGGCAGCGGGCGATGTAACGGGGGCGAATTTCTTGCTCACTATTGCAGACCGGAAAATATTGGTGGATTGTGGATTATCTCAGGGTGATACAGATGCATTTGAGAAAAATATCAAGCCGTTTGATTACAATCCTGCAGATGTGCATGTACTCATTATTACCCATGCGCATACTGATCATATTGGACGAATTCCGAAACTGGTTCGTGATGGTTTTCGAGGGGTGATTTATTCCACCGCTCCAACGCGTGATATTGCAGCGCTGATGTTCGATGATGCCCTCAGTCTCATGAAACATGATTTCGAAGAACACAATACTGAATTACTGTATGATGATAACGATATTGCACATGCGCTCAGTCTCTGGAAAATTATCCCGTATCACAGTCATATCGATCTCGGGAACAGTGTATCTGGCAAGTTCTATGATGCAGGACATGTGCTCGGTAGTGCTATGTGTGAAATAGCATATAACGATAAACGGATGTTGTTTACTGGAGACTTGGGGAACAGTCCAAACATGTTATTATCTGATACTGAGGAATTTATGAAACCAGATATTATTCTAACCGAAAGTGTCTATGGAGATCGTAATCACGAACACGTAGAAGATAGAACAAAAATGCTCGAAACAGCAATCGAGGATACTATTACCCGCGGGGGAACATTGATGATACCTGCATTTTCACTTGAGAGAACTCAGGAGATATTGTTTGAAATGAATCATCTGATAGAACAGGGTCGTGTACCACGTGTGTCTGTATATTTGGATTCACCATTGGCTATCCGTATTACCGAGGTGTATCAACGGTACAGTGAATTTCTCAAGCCTGAAATTCGCAAAATAATCAAGTCAGGCGACGATGTATTTAGTTTTCCTGGACTGATGGTTACCGAGGGCGTAGACGATTCTAAACACATTAATGAGATTCTAGGAGCGAAAATAATCATTGCAGGATCAGGGATGATGAACGGTGGACGAATCTTGCACCATGCGAAACATTATCTACCAGATGCTAACAGCATGCTCCTACTCGTTGGATATCAGGCAAACGGTACATTAGGGCGAGCATTATGGGAAGGGGCAAAATCTGTCCGTATTCATGATAC
>CAZYHU010000052.1:0-2977 GCA_964647175.1 uncultured Candidatus Saccharibacteria bacterium | reverse complement strand
ATGATGAGGTTGCGCAGAAAATACTCGTGAAAAGTTTTTCATAATTATATCAAGTATATAATAGGAAAATTTTTTATGCAAAAATTAACAAATAAAAACCACCGTTATGGTGGTTTTTATTAGAAATCAGTATTATTAAAATCTTCTGGTGTGAGATTAAAGTTTTTTGAATCTGATGATTCTATTGGTTGAATACTTTCTGCGTGGGTTGCATCACCTATAGTATCTGGCTCATGTCCATGATCTATAATCAAATCCGGAGACATTTCAGTTTCATGAATAGTATTATCAGAAATTGATTTTGGGACACCTGGTGCATGTTCTAAACTCATACAAATAATTAGTTAGATTAATAATTATGATGTCCGTAGATTCATCATAGCCTTACAAGTTTCTGCTGCAGGATTGGCTTCGAGACGGTCTTCTTCGATTAATACTCCTGACTTCAAGCATCGTCCATAGGTTCCGTTTTCGATTCGTTCCAATGCTGTTACGACTTGATTATATCGTTTTTCTAATACTTCGAGTTTTCCAACTTTAGCTTCGAAATCTACGATGATGTCTGCCTGGTCAGTTTCATCGGCTTCAGCTCCGTCTTCTTGACGTTCTGGAGAGGCTTGCCAATCACCATATTTATTCTGGGTTGCAATTGCTTTTAATTCCTCGATGAGGATTGCGAGCTCTGCATCCAGTAATGTTTTAAAATGTGCCATTTTTGTTTTTGTCATAATAGTAGAGATTAAGGGGATAATTAACTCCGTAACCGTTGATGATACCGTTTAATAATATCAGATATTCCGTCCTTGTTCTTTATGATCAGAATATGCGTCTGGTCCAAGAATATCCACGAAAAGAGGTCATTTCCGCTTCCGGTAATCATACCCTGTTCCCCAGTTTTTGCAAGTTTTTTATGGAGCGTTGTTACGGTGATATTTGCCAGTATTTCCTCACTGGTTTCTGTTTGTATACTGCTGGCTGACTTGATATCTAATCCAGAATACAACATATAAATTCCAACATCACGATACATTACAGGAGACCAAGATTTGATCAGATCATATCCCATATCATATGCCGGTATCGTAATAATGAGAAACGGATTAGGTTCTGGAACGGTAATCATACCGTAATATACAGGCAATCTCTCGGTGGCTATCGATTCGATAGGAGTAAATCCAGCGCTCCTAATGAGATCTGCCAGTGTTGTTGTTTTATCAAAAGGTATTCCATACACAGATTTTTCAGTATCTAAAACAGTAGGTATGAGATTTTTTAACAGTATCTCAGTATCTGAAACATCACGGAGTGTAATTGGTATCGCTGCGGTCAAATCATCTACAACAATCGGAGCATTACGACTGGGATCGTTTGGGGCTTGTAATAATAATGCTTGATCTGGAAATAATACAGGCAGACTCTTGGTCAAGAATAACACACCTGCTCCGCACAATATGAGTGCGAGAATTGTGAATAGTATATTTTTTGGATTACTCGTTGATGTTTGATGTTCTAATTGTACTTGTGCATTTACTTGTCGCAGTAATTCCGAACCGATAGTTACATCTTGATTATTTATTAATGAATCCATGGCTTGTTCCATTGTCGTAATACCAACGAGCGTATCATTATGAAGTTTCTTTTGAATGGTTACCTGTTCTAATTGTTGTACTTTTTCTTGTTTTAATTTTTGATTAGCGTGATAGGTATCAATAATGGTGAGTAATTCTGGGAAATTACTGTATCCGAACGCTGATGTAACATGTCCAGCATCAGGTAATTCAATAATTTGATCGGTGAAATTTGCATATGCTGTTTTAGTAGAAGTCAGTTCAACAAATGGATCATTAGTTCCTAATATTGCATAGATTACTCCTACTTGATTTCTGACTTTTGACATATCAATAGGTGCAAGGAAAAAATCCATAGAGAATTTTTTATATCCCAAATGTTCTGGAGCAGTCATCGGACTTGCTACCAGTATGAGCATATCAGGCTGGATAGTGGTTGCAGTAATTGTCGATAACAATAATGTCCCTCCTATTCCGTGACCGATCATAATCACTGGTCCAGTAATAGTTGCTAATACAGTTTGTAATTGTTTATTCCAAGTCTCAAAACTTGCCAAGTTTTCACGCGGAAATTCAGGACTGATGACTGTTGCACCAGATTTTTTTAATTGCTCTGTCACAGAAACAATCCAGTCCATTGTCGGACTGCCGAGTACATCATGAACGATGAGATAGGTGTATTGTGATGGTTGGTAATAATTCATAATCAACATAATTATAGCACAGTTTCAAAACTTGGAATAATTAAAAACCACTTCGCAAGAAATGGTTTTTAATCTGGATTATTTTAATCCAACAGCAGTCATAACAGTATCGTATTTTGCAGCGTCTTGTTTTTTCAAGTAGGTAAGAAGTTTACGACGAGTAGAAACCATCATAATTAAACCACGGCGAGAGTGAATGTCTTTCTTGTGGGTTTTTAAGTGGTTAGTCAGTGAAGTAATCTGCTCAGACAAGAGTGCGATTTGTACCTCTGGAGACCCTGTATCTGTAGGAGTTCGTCCAAATGCAGATACAACTTTTGCTTTTTTCTGTTTCGTAATCATGGATGCAATATAGCATATCTGGTATTTTTTGCAAGTGTTTTAGGAATGAGTACTTTAAAAGTCGCAAAATACTTGGATTTTGCGACTTTTTGTTATTTTTTTGTATTAGTTTTATTCTAACTACCAATAAATTTTATTATATTGGCGAATGGTTTGATTATTAGTTTCCACAATAACCAAAAAAATCCTGCAACCAATATAACAATAACCATTGCCACACAAGGATTGCTCGGCGTGTAACCGTGATTTGCCAACCAAGTAAGTATATTTTTTATGTCCATAATCGTATTTTTCTCTTTAATTTATGCTTTTTTAGGATTTTGTCAATACGAGAACAAAAGCGGGGGCAGGCTACGCCTGCCC
>CAZYHU010000051.1:0-3135 GCA_964647175.1 uncultured Candidatus Saccharibacteria bacterium | reverse complement strand
GGAAACAGATGATGTCTGGAATTAATTTTTTGTTTTTTGTTTTGAGTAAGCTACCATTAAACAGCGCCGTAAAAGCACCTTTAGTATAATTCGCTCGTATTCCATTTATATTCCAAGATATGATGTTCATAAGGATGTATATAGTTTAATAAGTTTTAAAAAATAAAGAATAAAAGTAAGTATTTTTTCTTTGAGCACCTAGCGAGGTGCGTAGTATGGGTACTAGTCAGATAATCCGAGAAACCGAAGCGAATGCGCAGAAGGAAAAATAGTTACTTTTATTCTTTATTTTAGTTTTATATTATATTATCTTTTCTGAAACAGTGAAAACACTAATGCAATACGGTCTCCTGGGTCGGTGCGAGCATCATAGAATTCTACGACTTGATTAATGAGTGTAAAATTCCCGTAACTAAACAATGCTGCGATTTCATCATTACTAAAAAAATAATATGAAACACCAAACTTTTCGAAACTCCCGTCACCACTTTGTTTCGGACTAAATCCCATAAACCGATCGGTTTCTTTTGATAAGGTAACAGACAATACATATCCATTATCCATTACGACACGATTTAATTCTCGCATATACACAGGCCAGTCAGCAGGTTCCAAGTGTTGCAATACTCCGATATCAGTTACGAGATTAAATGCGTTATCGGTAAACGGTATATCACGAACATCACCAACACTGAAACGAACTTGTTCTGATAATTTATTTAACTTGATTTCTGTGTTTACGTTCTCTACGATATTTGCAATATAATCAATCCCGAGTACCCGATATCCGAGACTTGCCAGTTTCATCGCCCATAATCCACGACCACTACCGACATCTAATACGAGATTGTTTTGTTCCAAGTGAGGCAGCATTTCGAGGGCTTTAGATTGATACGGAATATGCGTCCAGATATCAGAACCAGTACGATAGGCTATTTCGAAATAATTTTTTTGTTTTTCATGGTTCATAATTACCTACAGTATACTGATATACAGCTACAAATACAAGATATAGTACAAATTATCTTTTTATGATAATATACAGATATGGAAAAATTCAAACAATTTATAAACAAGGCTAAAAATATGGGTATGGGAGCTATTATGACAGGAGCGAGTCTAATTGCTACTGCAGAAAACCCTAATACCCCTACCAATCTCGATGCACCTACAAAACATTATCATGCAGATCTATCAAATTTTAAACCTGATTTAAATGTAGAAAAAAATGATAAGGGTGAAATCATCAGTATAAAATATGTAAAATTAAACGAGGATGGTTATATTATTTCATTGGAACAAGCACATTAAATAATTTAAACAATTTAGATAAATTAAGTAAATTAGACACATTGAATAATAATATTACGTTTCAAAAACGTGATCCATCAGGTAATCTCATACTTAATTTTAGTTCTATGGGAAAATACAAGATTCTCCATCCAGGAACCCCTCTCCAAAAAGAAGTAGTTTTAACAAAACAAGAAGAACGAATCATCAATGAGCAAATAATTGAACTATATACTAATGAAATCAAACAGAGTCTTTAATTAATAAACCACAATAAAAACAACATGTACTATGTTGTTTTTATGTAGATAAAAAACAGTAATAAATACTTGCTTTTTATGAATAGAATATGGTATTATATATACATATCGTATGATTTCTTTCTTTAAAAAACTGATCAAGAAATCTCTCATCATACCATTGATTATGGCTATGATTTTTGCTGTTTCTGTGTTTGCTGTGGGTGCTACACCACCATCAGGTGGATATACTCCTGGGAGTGAATTGGATCCAGACTGTTTACCTAATGCTGGTGATTGTTATGTATCTACTGCATTATCCCTTGCTTCAGGGCAGATTTTTATTGGTAATGGATCAGGTATTGCAGCAGCTGTAAATCCTAATGGTGTATTTTGGAAGTTAGCAGGAAACAGTAGCACAACACCTGGTACCGATTTTATCGGAACAACAGATGCTCAAGCTTTAATTTTTAAAACAAACAATAGTGAGCGTTTACGAATAACTTCTGGTGGTAATGTTGGTATTGGAGATACTAATCCTCTCTACAAACTCAGTGTTACAGGAGAAGCTCTAATTACTAATGGTAATTTTTTAGTAGGAACAACAGATACTATTTCACAAGGTACTCCAGCAGCAGTTTTGTCTTATTATAATGCAGGAACAGGACTCTCTAATTATTTTCAAGTTAATGCAACTGGTAATTTTGCTGGCTCAAGCAATACAGGCACAGGAGAAACCTCAGGGTTTTCTTTTACTCCAACACAAGGTGAAATCTCATATGTACCTAACAGTAGTGCAACATCATTACTTAATCTAATAAAAACTACATCAGCAGGACTTTCATTGAAATCAATCCCAGATAAATCAGTTCCAGGTGTTTTTACAGGAATTGAAATTACCTCAGGAGGTGTTGAAATAACGGGTGATACTTTTTTAACTACATATCCAAATACTCGAGATGATAATGTTCCAGTCTATACACTAGCTGAGACTCTTTATAATTCTGCTAATACAGGAGCAGATGATGCAGTATTTAGTGGTACATATACAGGTACAGACAATAATCAATTTTCAGTAACTGTAGGTGGAGGGGGTAATATTAATTGGCTTAAACTAGGAGGTGCAACGGCATCAGGTTCTATATCTGCTGGTTCATGGACAGTTGGAGTTCCTATATTTTTAACCGATGGAGTGTTCTTAACACTTAATTCAGCAACTTATCCAGATGGTGATCAATGGTATGCAAACATAACAACAGATACGGGTAATTCAAACCTTTTATTCACAGATGCTGATGGAAAAATACAATCATTACAAAAAAATTCCTTACTTTTAAGATCAATTAAAGAATTAACATCAGTAACATCATTTACTACACCTATTGTATCAGGAATTAACTCAGTTGCTATTGGTTCTGGTAGTCATGCTTCAGGTGTGAGTGCAGTTGCTTTCACTGGTGGAACTGCTTCAGGTATGAATTCATTTGCTTTTAATTCTGGAACTGCTTCAGGTAGTAATACAGTTGCGTTTAATGGCGGAACTGCTTCAGGCGATAATTCGATCGCTTTCAGTGGCTCTGGAACTGCTTCAGGTAGTAATGCGTTT
>CAZYHU010000050.1:0-3561 GCA_964647175.1 uncultured Candidatus Saccharibacteria bacterium | reverse complement strand
TTTATTGTTTCTGGTCGCACAGTCAGTTTAACCGTAGTAAATCGTTCATCAGGCATGGTACGAACTGTCCCTGTGATGGTTATTGTTTCATCATAATAATCAGGTAGTATTTGTGGACTATGGTTCGTAGTATAATTTTGATAATAGACTAACCCAAATATACAAACACATACTATAATTAGCATTCGTTTCACTGTTACAAACCAGTTCATAGAACAAGTATATCAAAAATATATAAACAAAAAACCGCTTGATAAACTCATAATCAAGCGGTCTGTGTATTTATATTATTACAGACTTTGTTCATTACGAACCGAGCGTCTGGTATGAGCTCTATTAATTTTTTATAACCAATTGAGTATCTTTAGATACAAAAATAAGTTGTTTTTTTAATCTGGTTACAAAATGCTCATCTAAGCAAATTTCATTCACAACCTTATCACCAAGATTGCCTCTGTAAGATATTGCATTACTGGCATCTCTGAATATTATCAAAAAGTTTTTATAAAAACCTTTTGTTTCATTTACAGAGAATATTTTTTCTTCACCACTTTCTTTTACAGAAAATGATTTTGAGACACTTTTCTTGGTCCGATAGATTAGATCACCTACGAGGTGTGATTTGTATCTGAAAATAGAATTTAATCCTTCAAGTAATAACAGTGAATCATTCTTGGAAATTGGCGAGACATATGTCTCTAATGCTCCAGGTAGTACGGTCTTTGATTTAGTTACTGGTATAATCATTTCTGATTTTTTTAATGTCGCAACTGATGCCGTAATTTGCTCCTGGTTTTCTATTTTGTAACTTTTTGCTTTATTTACTGGTACTAATACCAGTTTTTTGTTTTTGATAGTAATATTAATTACCTCATCATGTGTCGTGGCAACCTGTTTTTTTGTTACCAGTTTTTGTTCTGGTGTTGATTCTTTACTGTTTCGTATTCCGAAATTGCTCGGCATCGTTAGATCGCAAAGCATAAATGCCTCTGAAAGGGGCATGCCCATACGAGGAGTGCCTACTGCGAATACTTGTGTGTTTAAAGTTAAAAAAATGATTGTTACGATTGCTGTTTGTACTGATTTTTTCATGTTTTTTGTATTTTATTTTTATTTAATTTGGTTTATTTAATTTTCATCTTATATAATACACAAAAAAAACATCCTGTCAACTACACTGACAGGATGTTTGAAATATTGGTTTTATAATCAGTAAAACTACCGTGAAACAATGGTATTTTCAGACTGTCTGCAAAACTCGTAGCAATCACGTCACAGCGTTCATTTCCTGATATTCCTGCATGGCCTCGGATATGATGAAAGTGTAGTTTATATGACTTGGTCAGTAAATCACGCAATCGCGCCATTTCCATCCATAATTCCTGATTGAGTACTGGTTTTTTATTAGCAGTTTTCCAATTGTTTTTTTGCCAACCATGTATCCAAGCAGTAATCCCTGTAACCACATAAGATGAATCACTATAGATATGGATTTCTGTTTGGTCTACATAATCTGGTTTGTGATTTGCAATATACTCAAACCCTGCAATAACAGCAGTCATTTCCATAATATTATTTGTGGTGAGTTTATTATATCCGCCCAATTCTCTGACATTATTATCTGTAATAATAATCGTTCCATATCCACCATTCCCAGGATTTCCCCGAGACGACCCATCTGTAAACATTGTAATTTTTTTCATATAACTATAATTGTAACATAATTAGATAAAAGACATAAACAAAAAACCACTTCATAAGTGCAATTTTACACAATATCCACGATTTTCAGTCGCAGTTCAGACTTGCCGCGGAATACTGAATAATCAAACTCACCATAGAGATTAATGTTGTTTCCGACTTGTAATTCTGTTCTAAAACTGTTTTTATCTGCATACCATTGTATAGCCTTTACTTGCTTTGTTCCATCAGTCACCACGATTTCCAAGTGTTCCATCGTTTTACCAAACTGTCGTACAGAAATTAATTGTACAGAAGGAAATAAAAACACAGGTACAGGATTACCAACACCAAACGGTGCCAGTGTTCGTAATTCTTGATAATGCCGTGTCGTAATATCTGACAGGGACAAGATTTGATCATAAGTAAGTTTTATATTTTCTGGTACTGAGTCTACGGTACTCATGATATCTGTATGTGCATTGATCAATAATTGTTCCAGTTTTTCTATATCAGAAAACGGTAATGCAAAACCACCGGCTTCGGTATGTCCTCCGAAATGTGAAAATATATCAGAACATTTATGCATCATGTCGGTAACTGATATTGTTTTATTGCCACGGACTGAGCCTTTGACTATTTCGCTGTTTCCGCCACTGCCCCATACGAATACCGGTTTGTTATACTTGTCTACGATTTTTGATGCAATAATTCCGAGCACTCCCACAGGCCATAGTATATCTCCAATACAAATAATTGCAGGAATATTCTCATGCGTGTATTCTGTAAACCGTTCATCGACAGTTATCATAATATCTCTGACTATTTTTTTGCGTTTATCATTTAAACTGGACAAGTTTTTTGCAAGAATTACCGCATCACGAGGATTTCTGGTTTTGAGCGTATGATATGCATCGATCGGATGCGCCATGCGTGATGCAGCGTTTAATTTAGGAGTAATAGAAAACACAATATCAGTCTCAGTGAGGTTTGACAGTGTTGTTCCAGAATCACGGAACAATTCTTGTAATCCTTTTCTGGTATTCTTACCGAGAATAATCATACCGTAATATGCCAGTATTCTGTTCTCGCCGATCAATGGGACCATATCAGATAATGTTGCAATCGCAACCATATCGAGCAACCATTTAATCCCTGTAGTATGTTTATCAATAGCATAACTTGATTTAAAAGTTTTTAGCGATTCCGATACTTGATGATTTAAAGGAGTATGTATTCCCGATAAAAACTGATGCATACCACAAACCAGTTTAAACACGACACCTGATCCACAGAGATTCGGATCTGGATACTCTCCAATCCGAGGATGCAAGATTGCATATGCGTTTGGTAATATTGCTGCAAAATCATGATGATCAGTTACGATCACCGGTATGCCGATACTGTTTGCATAATTAATTTCATCAACTGCAGTAATACCCACATCAATCGTGATGATGAGATCGGTACCATCTGTTTTACATTGATCGATTACATGAGTATGTAATCCGTAACCCTCGTCATGTCGGTGCGGGATATAGGTCGTGTAATTGTGAAATCCAATCATATCAAAATAATCAGATAATACGACAGATCCTGGAATACCGTCAGCATCATAATCACTGTAGATACAGATTTTTTTATTTTGCGCTATTAATTCTGTGATGAATAATACGGCAGTTTCCATATCACGCATCAAATATGGATTATGCAGTTTTTGATAATCTGGTTTTAGAAATTCGATTTGTTTTTGTTCATCATTCCCTATTCTCTGTTCTAACAATGTTTTTTGTAATTGCTCTGGTGTCATAGGGTCTATCGTAACATACAAATAGAACAAAACAAAAAGCGAAAATCCTTCGGATTTTCGCTTTTTGTTTT
>CAZYHU010000049.1:0-3623 GCA_964647175.1 uncultured Candidatus Saccharibacteria bacterium | reverse complement strand
AAACGAAGTGTTCTATGACCCTTTTGGACGCGGGTTCAATTCCCGCCATCTCCACTACTACGCTTGCGTAGTAGTGGCTCTGCGTAGCTTTATGCGAAGCAGAGCTCTACTACCAGTAATAAAGATTAGTACTACTAATCGCAAGCTTCGAAGTGCTCAGCACAAACCTTTTTATGTATTATGTATATATATTAAAAAATAATAATTCAAAAAATTATTATACAGGTTTTTCTGAAAATTTAAAAAATAGAATTAAAAAACAGTAAAAACCACACAAGATGGTTCTTTTTTACTTGTTTGGTATTGTGCTTTTGTTAATAAAAAAGATGCTCTATCTTTTGAAAAATATTTAAAAAGCGGATCTGGTTTTGCATTTAGAAATAAACACCTTCTTGAAAAGGAATTGTTACACCACTCTACCATCATTTAGTTGTATTACTCGGTCACAATATACCGTGTATTCTGGTTCGTGAGTTACCATAACAATGGTTTGTCCATTATTATGCAAGTCTTTAAAGATTTGCATAACGGCATCACTGGAACTACTGTCGAGATTCGCAGTCGGTTCATCAGCAAATAATATTTTTGGATTATGGGCCACAGCACGGGCAATCGATACACGTTGTTGCTCTCCACCCGATAACTGGCTGGGTAAATTATTTTCTCTGTGTACCAGATTAATTTTTGTGAGAGAATCACGCGCGATACTGGTAGCCTCTGCATTGGTTTTTCCCATCATCAACAGTGGTACCATCACATTTTCAAGTGCAGTCAGTTCTGGGACCAGTGCATAATCTTGGAATATATATCCCAGATTATCAAGTCTAAATTTAGTACGCTCATCATGACTGAGTTTTGTAACATTTTGATTATCTAACAACACATCGCCTGATGTTGGATGATCTAATAAACTCATTTGATACATTAATGTTGATTTACCTGCTCCTGATTTACCCATAATAGCAACAAATTCTCCTGTATTAATCGTCAGGGAAATGTCTTTCAAGACTTGTGTTTCTACATCACCATTTTTAAAAGTTTTTATAATGTTTTGTACGGTAATCATATGTATCAGTATATCAGAATTTGTAATAAATAACAGGCGGGAAATGCGTAGCATTTCCCGCCTGTTATTTATCTTGTCATCTATCGCCCCAATATACTGTCGAGTGTGTTTTTCTTGACAATCATGCGTGCAGGAATATATCCAGCTAATAATGTTACGATGAGCAATAATCCTAATCTGATTAATGTTCCCGATAATGGTGCTGATAAAATACCATCAGAAAATGGAAAGTTCAATGGGTGCGCATTAAAAAACGGAACCAGTAATGTATAGATAATGATGAGTCCAAGTCCCGAACCAATCACTGCATATACGAATGATTGGAGTACATAGGCAAACTCTATTGCACCACTGGAAACACCGATGCCTTTTAAAATACCGATAAATTTACGCCGTGTTACTGCATTAATAAATACGACGATAAATATCGTAATTGATGCAACTACAATACCCACAAATCCAATCACATTACCGAGCAGGCTAAAAGCAATTTTTATCTGATTGAGAAAATCAGGAATAGCCTCGGTTGCTGTTTGTATTTTTGCAAACCGATCAAACCCATACTGCGACAATGTAGTTTTTAATGCATCATCTGTAATACTACCATCTGTTGCAATAGCTATTTCATCAGCATTGAGCGATGGCCGTTCTACGAATTGGAGGAAATCTTGTTTTGTAATAAATGCACGAAATGAGACTTCGCCTACTTTGGATTTTACGATTCCTTTGACGATGAATTCTTTTGTTTTACCGTTTGCGGTTACCTTGATACGGTCTCCTGGATACACACCATCGAGAGAACTAAATCCATCACCAAACTGTGATGAAAAACGACGGAGTAATGTAGAACCGATGAGAATATACCCGCTCTCCCGCTCATCTAAATACGAGCCTTCGATAATTGATCCTGATAGATTCGTGAGATTATCCTCTACGTTTACATCAATACCTAATACCTGTGAACCTGCAGTATCACGATCAGTATTAAAATCTCGACGCGTAGTATAATTAGCCTCAAATTGAGCCCCTGATGCATAACGGGCACTGTATTGTGTTACTCCGGAAATATTACCAAGGGTTGCGAGAATATTCCCCGTATTTTCAATATATGGATTACCTGATAATTTTGTCATAATCACATTACCTGTGTATTGATTTTTATTTGCAATATTACCTCCATCGATTAATCCGACGAGAATACCAGAAATCACCACCATATTCAAAAAAGTCAGCATCATAATAAAAATAATGAGGAGTGTCGTCCATTTATTAGCTCGTTTTAATTGTCGAACTCCCAGAAAACTCCCCACCCGAATCGTTTGTAATAGATTATTCATATACATACCAGTATACACAAAAAACCATTTCTCGTGAAATGGTTTTTTGTATTATTTTTTAATCTCTGTTTTTACGATTTGTTCTCCCAATTCCAGTCCTGATAGTATTTCTACTGTACCATTACTGCCACGAATACCTGTGGTGACTGTTCGTTCTGTAGTGGCTGCAGTGTTGTTTTTCTTGTTTTCTCCTGTGAGTACATCTACAAAAAACTTGCGTGCTATTTTGTCTTCACGGATATAATCCCCAGGAACAATGATGGTATTTTTCTTTTCATTAATGACGATTGTTACTGTCGCTGTCATCCCTGATCGAATGCGTTCATCTCTGTCGGTAAATAATACGGTACCTTCATATACAGGAACTCCATCGACAATAGTCTCTGCCGGATTAATACTGGTTAATACCCCCGCAAAAGAAACTTCATTACCGTATGCATCTAAATTAATCGATACAGGAGTATTGGCAACGATTCGTGAGACATCAATCTCTGGGATTTTAATCACGACTTTGTAATTGTCGGTAGCTAACATACTGATACCCGGAGAAATATCTTTGCTGGTACCGATAGTTGATTCGCCTTGTTTGAGGGAAACTTTTGAAATTGTTCCACTAAAAGGCGCAGTTATATTACGACGAGTCATTGCAGCAGTAATCTGATCGAGACTTGCCTGTGCCTGATCCAGTCTGGCTTGGAGAATTGACTGTGCGTCTCCATTGGTTTCTGCTCGAGCATTTTCTATGGTTCGTTCACGTGTAGCTACTGCTGTTTCATATGCATTTTTTAAACTTGCATATCCAGATGATCGGTTATTAGGTACAGGAATAATCCATTCTGTATTAACATAAGAACTTGGTAATGCATTAGGAAATTGTATGTATAATCCTTGATTTCCTAAATGAGTTCGGTTATCTACAGTCAATGGAGCCGTACCGTTTTCCAGTCCTGTATAATTAATTGAAGCCCCCGTAGATCCACTGGATCCATAAATAGATAATTTATACTGGCCATCGTTATTACCTTGATATGATCCATAGATTTTTGGAGCAACTACAGACAAAAAAGCATCTACCGGATAAGCCTCTAAATTACCATAGAGATTTCGTTTTGCAGTTTCAACGATTGCATTTTGTTCTGCAATTACACGGTCTACATTAGTTCCAGACTGTTTCAAGTTTGTACGAGCAATTACCACACCGGCTAGCGCGTTTTTATATT
>CAZYHU010000048.1:2572-3676 GCA_964647175.1 uncultured Candidatus Saccharibacteria bacterium | reverse complement strand
TAATTTCATCGGGGATATACACGATTGCTCCCTGACTTTCCGTAAACACACTGGGTGTGTATTTTTTTACAATTTCTGTACCAGTAACTCCTGCCTGACTCTCATAAACAAAACTATCAAAACGAGAATCCAGTTTATCCATGATAGATTTGAAATAATTAATATTTATTTCTTTACAAGTATTATAGAGATCAAGTTCTGGACTAGGGATATTACCAAACAAATTATCTGCGATTTGTTTTACACGGTCATGAATAAATTCATCAGATTCATATCGCTGTGTCCCTGTGACATATGCATTTCCTAATATTTCAATTGATGGATTAAACACATTTCCATCTGGATATTTTTCAAGTAATATAAAAATCGCTTTTGCAATACCGAGAGATATATCAGAGGGAAACGTCATCGTGAAAACACTCGCGCCTGATGCATGCATAATACGCGTCATGGATTCACCAATAGTATTATTCATGAGGTGTCCGATATGAAACGGCTTGAACAAGTTCGGAGATGAATGTTCTACGAGAATTGTTTTACCTGTATAGATATCCTTGTTCCCAAAAGTCTCTGGTTCTGTAGTAATGCGATTATGTAAATCAGAAAAAGATTCTTTAGATAATATGATATTAATAAATCCAGGACCAGCGATGCTCACTGTTAAATCTGCCCCATTTTTTTCTAATTCCCCCACAACCATCTCTGCTACTTCTCGTGGAGATTTACCCAGTTGTTTCGCACATACCATTGCAACGTTCGTCGCATAGTCTCCATGAGAAATATCTGCTGGGTGTTCTACATTAAAATCTACCCCTGTAATACCGAGGTTTTTTAGAGCTTGTTCTATGAGATTTTTTACTGCATGATAGGTATTCATAGTATCTATATATCTCTACCCTACCATAAATAAGTCAATAAAAAAAGCCGCCTATGTTTGACTTTAAAACTTGACCGTGCATAATTACCATAAATATTACCTTCACAATTTTAAATATTATTTTATGCAAAACAATGAAATACCTATTATTGCCATTATTGGAGGTACTACCTCTGGTAAATCAACCATGATTGCCCTTTTGGGCGAATTACCTAAATATGGGTACT
>CAZYHU010000048.1:1598-2562 GCA_964647175.1 uncultured Candidatus Saccharibacteria bacterium | reverse complement strand
TATCCTATTTTAGTAGACGAAATTGCCACTATGGTGTTTTCTTTTGGAATTAAACCAAATGACCATAAAAATCATGAGGTACAAGAATTGATTATTAAAACTGGTTTATCTGTTGAAAACAATTTACTTGAAATACTTAAAAACTACAAAGGACCTCTCAAGCCAGTTATTTTTACTGATCGAGGCATTCCTGATTCGCGAGCATATTGTTCAGAATTTGAATACGGTTCAATACTTGTTAATCTGGGGTTACAACCTGCAGAGATCAAGTCGCGATATACTGCGACCGTATATCTCCCAACACTTGCAAAATCTCATCCTGAAGTTTTTAAACAAGTTTTTCTCTCAAATCCGTATCGAACAGAACGAGTAGAAAATTCTGATGGATCACTCAATTGGGATGCTATTATTGCTAATGCTATTGCAGGTGATGAACGTGTTTTACAGGCATGGGTTGGAACCAATAAAATCATCAATGTACCTAATAATGATGAATTTGAACTAAAGAAAAAATCTTTTCTCGATATCGTTATGGGAATACTCGGAATTCCGATTCCTATCGAACAGGAATACAAATTTATCGTACCAAAAAATTTCAATATTAGAGTACTTGATTCATTAAGTATTATTAATGATTCAGTTCATATTAGTCAATATTATCTGACTGAAACTCCTATGAGAAAACAAATTGCATATCCAAGTAATGCAACATCTATTGTTGAACGGCTCAGGATAAAAAGCTTTGGTAAGTATGAAAAATGTATTTACACATTAAAAGCAACTGTACCAGAGAATAAGTTTCCTTATGAAATAGAGCATACAATAACAGATACTGCTGACATATTATCATTACTCCGATATTTTGATTTATCAAAAGCTCGTATTTCAAAAAAAAGACATTACTTCATTTATAATGATCAATACTTTGAACAGGATCTATTTGATAAAAAGAATGATGAATTAG
>CAZYHU010000048.1:0-1588 GCA_964647175.1 uncultured Candidatus Saccharibacteria bacterium | reverse complement strand
TCCGTCAGCCAAATCATCGGCAAAAAGAAACTCTCGCGTAGGCGTGCCGTCACCAAAGCATACTACACGGGACAAACCCTTTTCTTTCGCGTTGATAAACCGATTGATGAATTAGGTAATGATAAACTACTGGAACTGGAAACACCTCATGAGGTATTCACACTACCTGATTTTATACCCAATCTAGTTGATGTAACGCATGATCCGAAATATAAAAATGTATACATTGCACAGTGGATGAAAAACAAAGAAGCTCTCACCAATCAACAAGCATAAAAACATTAAAACAAAATAAAAAAGCCGAGGAAATTTCCTTGGCTTTTTGAATTAATTTAATTATTAATATGTCTGTACATCATTTAAATCAGAAAGATCTTTTGATTCAGTTGTTTGGGTAGCTTTTTCTTTAATATATCCTTCTATGTGTGGAAAAATATAATGAAGAACATCATTTCCCACTTTTTCAATTGACTGATTTGCATATACCCTATGCCAACCAAGTCTTTCACCTAATTCATCATGAATTTTTGCAACACTATTTGTGAGTTCATCATCATTTTCATGTTTGTGTCCTGTTTCTATTCCACTTGAAAATCGGTCTCCATGAAATAATAAACATAAATCTGGTTGAATCAAGTGAGAATTTAAATTAATCAAAAAATCTTGATCTATTCCGGCACCTGTTCCCCACGCAATACTGGTTCCGACGTAATCCTCTGCGATTACATGAATTCCCAGGTCTAATTTTCTCTTGAGCTCTGGTTCAAAATGAAGACGATTATGTGCCTGAATGATTTGGAATTCACGAGAATTCAAATCATGTGGATTACCATTACGTAAATAATCATTCAAGATTGGACCCGTAGGTTGTAAATCATAACGAGCATATTTTATATACTCAGCCAAGATAGCTTGAGATTTTAAATGTTCCACAAAATCTTTTGCCTGTGTTGTTTTACCGAGATTATTTATCCCGTAAAATGCTATAAATTTTCCTTTTCTCATAAAAATGGTTTTTATTTGTTTACAAAATTCACCTAAAATCTATCATAAAACAAAGAAAAAGGCTAATTCAATTGAATTAGCCTTTTGTGGTACCACAAAAGTGGATTTTAAGATTCTTTTTTCACAATATCCTGCGTACCTCGTTTGAGGTTTAACTCGCCAACATTCTCATTGATATACATAGGAATTTCTTCTGGTGTACAATTGAAAATCTCTGCGAGTCTCCATCTAACCGCTTCAGCTATTTTTAATACATTAATATGCAATGTTGGGTGTACTGTAGACTGGGCACGAAGTTCAATCAAGTACATAAACTTTGCAAGTGAACCAGAAACCCGAGTAGGTATGTTCATACCCATGGGTAATAGATACTGTTTATCTGTTTTAGTGAGACCCAGACTGTTTATTTTCTGAATCTGCGTATCAATTAATTGTCTCGCTTCTACAGCAACCTGATCTGGTAAGTTATCTAAGTACCATTCATTCATTCCAAATTTATCAGTGAGCAATCCCTGTCGCTGGATAACGGCACGATGTCTTTGTAGATCTCGAAATGATCCAAAATCAAGTAAATCAACCCACA
>CAZYHU010000047.1:307-3730 GCA_964647175.1 uncultured Candidatus Saccharibacteria bacterium | reverse complement strand
ATGATGAAGATCAAAAAATAATCCACCTCACTGGTGATACTGTTATCGGAGAAGCAGGAACAAAAACTAAAAAATATGTCGTTGATCCACGTCGTAATGTCGTAGTAAAACGAGGTATGACGGTAGTTGCAGGTGAATTACTCACTGATGGTGCTGCTGATGTACAGGAATTATTCGGTATTGCAGGATTTGATACTGTTCAAGATTATATCATCCGTGAAGTATCTAAAATCTATGAATTACAAGGAGCAGGAGTAGCTCGTAAGCACTTGGAAATTATCGTTCGACAGATGTTCTCTCGTCGTAAAATTACGAACGCTGGAGATACTAAATTCACTACAGGACAAACTGTTGAAAATTCATACTTGGTCAAAGAAAATAACCGTGTAGCAGGAACTAATGGACTACCAGCAACAGGAGCAATTATCCTCCGTGGTATTTCAAAGGTTTCATTATCTGCTAAATCATGGCTCTCTACTGCATCATTCGAACGTACTACAAATGCTCTCGTTGCGAATGCATTACTCGGAGAAAAAGACGAACTACGAGGTATTATGGAAAACGTAATTCTCGGAAACTTGATTCCTGCGGGAACAGGTGCTGACAGTAATTTCATTCCTAACTTTAATGGTAATGATGACGTTGATGATGAACCTGTCTCAGAAACTAACTAATTTCTTATTTTTCTAAATCATGTCTACTGTTTTTGAAACAATTAAACAGAATCTCTCTATAGACCAAGTCATTGGTTCGTATATTAAACTGGAACCATCAGGACGAAACTGGAAAGCAAAATGTCCATTTCATAATGAAAAAACAGCCAGTCTCAATATCACTACAGACAGTGGATTGTATTATTGTTTTGGATGTCACAAAGGTGGAGACATGTTTCAATTCGTCCAAGATATCGAACATATTGATAAACACGAGGCACTCGAAAAACTGGCAGATCGAGCAGGGGTAGATATATCCAGTTTTAGAAAAAACAGTGTGAAATTCGATTCACAAAAACGATTAACGAATTTGCTCTATGAAGCCAGTCGTTTCTATCATGGTGAGCTCCGTAAAAATAAATCTGTCGTTGATTATCTCATCAGTCGCGGTATGAACAAAGAAACAATGATCAGTTTTATGATCGGATACAGTCCTGATTATACAGCTGTTATTACACACTTGAAAAAACTGGGATTTAGTCAAACAGAAATTACAGATTCAGGTATTGGAATTGCAGGAGAACGAGGAGTGTTTGATCGTTTTAATGGGCGTATTATGTTTCCTACACAAAACCAATCTGGTAAAACAATTGCATTTTCTGCAAGATTATTACCGAACGATTCTCGTGATGGTAAAACAGGAAAATATATTAACAGTCCAGAAACCAGTGTCTATCATAAATCTCAAGTCTTGTTCGGATATGCTCAGGCTAAAAAATCAATCATAGAACGTGGACATGCAATTCTCGTCGAGGGTCATATGGATGTGATTATGCTCCATCAATATGGATTTACAGAAACGGTTGGAATCTCAGGAACTGCATGTACGAGAGAACATATACAATTACTGTCTCGTATTACAAACCATATTATGGTAGCTCCAGATACAGATACTGCAGGATTACGAGCGCTCGATACGATTGCACTCCTGGCACTCGCTGGATCTTTGGATGTTTCTGTAATTATCTATAATGAAAAAGACCCAGCAGAATCATTACAACATGATGCTACATTGTGGAGCGGATATATGAACCACAGCGTTGATTATTTTGATTATTGTATTGTACGATTAACAAAATTATCAACCATGTCAGAAAAACTACAACTCTGTAAAACAGTTATTTTCCCGAGTATCGCATGTCTAACACACCAAGTCCAAGCCAGAGTAATCAGAGAAAAAATAGCACGCAGTGTTGGTTGGAATATTGATGATTTTGAACAAGATTATAAAAAATTCCTAAAACAAAATCCTGCTGAATTATCAGCTATAGAATCAGTGCCAGCAATACCAAGTTCAGAACCACAGCAACAGGATATACTCCTACTGGAATTATTGGCAGGTATTGATTATATTAATCATTATGATCATGATGGGGCAGAGGTATTGCTCCAGCAATTACAATCCAAACTATCACCAGAGCAATACGAATTACTCATACATGAGCGAGATACTACAGGATACCGTAATTTTAGTAATAAATATGCAACGCTCAGTGATACTGCCAGAATACCGTATGTGAATAATTTATTATTACTCTATGAGGTAACACAGTTAGAACAACACTATGCAGAGATTACACGATTACTACGCAGTCATGAATCTACTACAGATACAGGTGACTATGGACAGCTCTTGGTAGAGGGGCAGCAATTATTAGCTCAAATTCACGAAATTCGTGAACGGTTACGTTAATATATTCAACTATCTATGAAAAAAAATGTTACAAAAAAAACATCATCAGTTCCTAAAAAAATAGTAAAAAAACTAACTAAACCTACTCCTAAAACAGTAGCTAAAAAAGTAGTGAAAAAAACCGTAAACGCTCCTAAAAAAGTAGTGAAAAAAGTAACTAAAAAAGTAATTGCAAAACCTGTTAAAAAAGCTATTAAAAAAATAACCAAACCTGTAGCAAAAAAAACAATTTCTAAAAACACTAAACCAGTAATTACAAAAACAACGAGTACTAAAAATAAAAAACCTAAACTCGTAGATCTCAAAGAAACATCAGAAGTAATTGCAGAGAGACTTGAAAAAATAATTCAAAAGGGTCGCAAGAGAAATTTCATTACCTATGATGAAATATTAAAAGCATTCCCAGATATCGAAGAAAACATTCTCTTTCTCGATGATCTCTATGCAAAATTAGCTGATGCAGGTATTGATGTAATTGAATCTACGAACCTGCTCGGTGGTGATGATGATAAAAAAGCAGGATTGTTTAAATATGATCGTGAGCGAACTACGTACGATTCAATACAGATGTATTTACGCGAAATCGGTAAATACCCACTCATCAAGGGAGCCGAAGAACGAGAACTAGCCGAGAGAATTGCAAACGGCGATGAAGAAGCCCGTAATCTATTAGCACAGGCAAACCTCCGTCTCGTAGTATCAATCGCTAAAAAATATTCAACCCGCAGTGCTGATCTGACATTATTGGATCTAATCCAAGAAGGAAACATCGGTCTCTATAAAGCAGTTGAACGTTTTGATTATCTCAAAGGTTTTAAATTCTCAACGTATGCAACATGGTGGATTCGTCAATCGATTACCCGTGCATTAGCTGATCAATCTCGAACGATTCGTATTCCTGTACACATGGTGGAAACGATTTCTAAATATAAACAAACATTCCGCAGATTAGAACAAGAATTAGGACGGACACCATTACCAGAGGAGTTAGCACTCGAAATGGGACTTGAAATTGAG
>CAZYHU010000047.1:0-297 GCA_964647175.1 uncultured Candidatus Saccharibacteria bacterium | reverse complement strand
TAATAAAATTAATCAATCTACATCGTCACTGGAAGAATCTGTTGGAAACGGAGATGATGATAAAGCCACTCTATCAGAATTCATTGCAGATGATAAGATTCTTTCCCCAGACAAAGAAGTCTCTCGCAGAATATTAACCGACCAAGTCCGTGAAATATTAAATGATTTATCAGTCAAAGAACAAAAAATCATTGAAATGCGTTATGGATTGATTGATGGGATTAATCATACACTGGAAGAAGTAGGGCGAGAATTCGGAGTTACTCGTGAACGTATTCGTCAAATCGAAGCCAAAGT
>CAZYHU010000046.1:0-3855 GCA_964647175.1 uncultured Candidatus Saccharibacteria bacterium | reverse complement strand
AACTCTTTACGCCGCTCGTCCCAGGGACTGTGGGTATGTATCACTGTGGACCGACGGTGTATGGACCGATTCATGTTGGAAACCTCCGTGCTTTTTTACTGGCAGATATCACACGTCGCGTGTTTGCATATAATCATTACACCGTAAACCAAGTCATGAACATTACTGATATCGGACATCTCGTTTCTGATGGTGATGATGGAGATGATAAAATGACCAAAGGCCTCAAACGCGAGGGACTTGATATTAATCTCGAAAACATGCTCACCCTGGCTCGCAGATATGAAGCATTGTTTCTGAGTGACCTATCGGCTCTCAATATTCTCACACCCACTACCCTACCTCGTGCGAGCGATCATATCGATCAAGACATCGCAATTATAAAAAAACTTGAAACTGGTGGATATACCTACACGACCAGTGACGGCGTGTATTTTGATACTGAAAAAATGCCTGACTATGGAAAACTCGGTGGTATCAGTAATAACCATGAAAGTCGTATCGAAGAAAACACCGAGAAAAAAAATCCACGAGATTTTGCATTATGGAAATTTGATACTGATAAAGGCTGGCAATCACCATGGGGACAGGGATTCCCTGGTTGGCATATCGAATGTTCTGGTATGAGTATGCACTATCTCGGAGAACAATTCGACATCCATACAGGAGGTCATGATCTCGCAAGTATCCATCACAATAACGAAATCGCTCAGTCAGAGTGTGCTACGGGACATAATTATGTAAACTATTGGCTCCATAATGAGTTCGTAAATATCGGAACTGATAAAATGGCAAAATCAGGAGACAACAGTATTACATTACAAACACTGACTGAAAAATCTATTGATCCCCTTGCGCTCCGCTATCTCTATCTGCAATCTCACTACCGATCACAAATTAGTTTTTCATGGGATGCGCTCACAGGATCACAAACAGCGCTCAATAAATTACAAAAAATAATTTCAAGTTTTCCAGATGGTGGAACAATCTCTGAAAGTTATCAAACTCTGTTTCGGGATATGATTTCAGATGATCTCAACACCGCAGGAGGACTTGCAATCGTTTGGGAATTACTAAAAAATGGAGATGTCTCTGACGCTGATAAACGCGCTACGATACTGGATTTTGATACTGTGTTGGGATTAAAATTAAGCGAAGCAAACAATACAGAACAAGAAACAAAGGAAATCCCTGAACATATTCAGAAATTAATCGATGAACGTGCCACTGCTCGTGCAGAAAAAAACTGGCCTCGAGCAGATGAGCTACGAGACCAGATATTGGAGGCAGGATTTGAGGTTGTAGATAATTAAAGTAAAGTAAAAAAGCCATCACAATTGTGATGGCTTTTTCGATTTTAATCGAATTTTTATTCCGGATCAATATATTTTCTATGAATATCCTCGATGGATATTTCATGTAAACATATTTTGTCCCAATTATCCGCAATTTCTTGCATGAACTTTTTTTGTTTTAAAAAGTGTTGCAAGTACATTTCTTTATCTTGTTGGGAAAGTTTTTCGGGTACATTTTCATCTCCGAAACCTGGCTCCCATTCTTTTTCAGGCTCTTCATTGAGAATTTCATTTTTTTCCTGTAATATTTCTTTATAGACATAATCATCAAAATAAAGAAATTTTTTAAGGTTTAACATAAAATGTCCTTTTATTAATTCTTTTTCAAATTCGTCTCTTGTTATTTCGTGACTAACATATCTATCACTTTGATTTGTAAATAATCTGAACAAACCTTTTGTATTTTGTTTAAAAAATGCCATACCTGTAATAATTTAACTTGTTATTTTAATTTGTTTTTCATAATATATATTATCATACTATTATATATTTGTCAATACACTAAAAATACCCAGTAATTCTGGGTATTTTTAGTTTGTTATAATTCCCCTTTTAATTGTTCCACAATCTCCTTGGCTTTCTTACTTAGTTTTTTCGGTATCGTGATATGGGTAACGATTAATAAATCCCCTGTTTGCATAAACCCTCCACGAACACCGCCTCCAGAGACTTTTAATACGGTTCCTATTGGCATACATTCTGGGATTTTTATTTTTTCTTTGCCGTCGAGTGTCTCAATTTCAATCTCTCGTCCCAATAACGCATCTGTCAGACTAACATCCAAATCCATGACAATATGCATTCCCTGTTTTTTAAAGACCTTGTGTTTCTCTACAATAATATCAATGATGAGATTTCCTGGTCGTCCACCGTCAATAGTCTCGCCTGCTCCCTCCATACGCAATCTCTCGCCATTATCCAATCCCGCTGGGATATCTACACTGATTTTTTTTGTTCCTGTTTGTTTACCGTTTGCATATACTGGCACGGTGATTTCTCGTTTAACTCCAAAAATAGATTCCTTGAAAGTAATTCTAACCTCGGCTCCGATATCTCGTCCGCGTCTCTGTCGCCCTCCGAAACCTCCTCCGGCAAAAGCACCGAATATATCTCCCAAATCAAAATCCTGACCATTGAATTCGAAATGTGCATTACCTCCTCCCTGCTGTGCCTGACGCATGATGTCTTCCCAATTAAACCCTCCGAACCCTGCTCCACCTCCGAATGGATTACCTCCGCCTCCACCGAACTGTGGACCATCTGATCCGAACTGATCATATTGTGCACGCTTGTTTTTGTCTGATAATGTCTGATAGGCTTCGTTTACTTCTTTGAATTTTTTATCGTCTCCACCGTTTTTGTCTGGATGGTATTGATGAGCAAGTTTTCTAAATGCAGTTTTAATATCCGCATCAGATGCGGTTTTGTTTACTCCTAAAATTTTATAAAAGTCTTTACTCATAATTGTTGTAGTGTAACAGAAAATGGCTTAAATGTCAGGGTTTTTTCAAAATACTTGACAAATTAGATTAATTATGCTAATATATTAATGTAATCAATTTTGGTTACATAAAATTAAATTTTAAAAAATGAATATAGCTGAAACATTAATTATGACACTCCCTGCTATGGGAATGAACTTAGGAGATAAAATTTCTAAAAATGGTTTTTCATTTTTAGGAGGAATATTTTTTGCAATAACACTTGGTGTAGAAATGGCACTAATTACATTAGTACTAACACTAATTAAAATTAGCTAATAAACATGATCTCACAAACCCCTTACCCCACCCAGAACTTTCGCAAGATCGTTCTGGATGGTAAAGAGGTTTTTTTATTCCCCTTTTTAGCAAGGAAAAATAGGTGTAGATAAATACTTGACAAATTATTTATATTTGCTATTATTTAATTAAATCAAAAAATTATACTATAATGCAAAATTTAAATTTACTTCATGTTTTTATTTCTTTCATTTGTGGTTATTTAATTTGTTATTTTTATTTTAAAGTAACCAAAAAACTAATAACTCAAGAAGATCGTAATCAACTATACTATCCAGCAGGAAGTGGTACTAAAATTTTAAAATCAGCATGTTGGCGAATAGACCCACGTAGAAGACGTAGTGATGAAACTGCTGCAAGAAAATTACTTTTCGATGAAGGTATAGACTACCAATTTTTTAGAGTTTTATCTGTAAAAGAAAGACTGGAAAGTGATATTATGTATCAAGATTACATTTTTGAATATTGGAAATAATTATTACCTCAACCCCTTACCCCACCCAGAACTTTCGCAAGATCGTTCTGGACGGTAAAGAGGTTTTTTTATTCCCCTTTTTCTTCTGTAGCAGTGTCTTGTGTTTTTGTTTCACTTTCAGCACCTGCATTTGCCTGTGCTGATTTTTCTGCTTCGGCTTTCTGAATTACTTCATAGATCTTCATCATCTCGTTTGAGAGATTCATCGTTGCTGTATCGATTGCAGCTGCATCGTCTCCATCTT
>CAZYHU010000045.1:0-4040 GCA_964647175.1 uncultured Candidatus Saccharibacteria bacterium | reverse complement strand
CAAGAAAAACAAACAGGCGGGAAATGCTACGCATTTCCCGCCTGTTTGTTTTTCTTGTTATACGGTTCGTTTTATAGCTCCTCTGTTGCTTCACGAGAAATATTAAATACCAATCCAATAGCAGCGAGAGACAGTAATAATGCCGTTCCTCCATGACTGATAAATACCAGTGGTAATCCAGATAATGGAAATACAGCAATCGATGAAGCAATATGGAGAAACGATTGCCCTGTAATGAGAATTACAATTCCTATCATACTTAATTTCCCAAACATATCAGGTATACGAGTAGCAAGTATCGCTCCACGTAGTACAAAGGCAATATATATAATAATTAATACCACTGAACCAGCAAAACCGAATTCTTCGCTGGCTACTGCATAAATCGAATCACCTAATGGTTCTGGGAGATATTTAAACTTTTGTATTCCCTGTCCGAAACCTCGTCCTGTGACCTGTCCTGAACCAATAGCTATTAATTGTTGCTGAACTTGATATGATGAACCCAACGGATCACGACTGGGATCAAGGAAAACTTTTATTCGAGAAAGAATATATGGACGAGTAATCACCAATCCTGCAATAGCAATAATCCCAATACCAATAATAATACCAATATCACGTTTTTTTGCTCCTGCAATAATATATAATGCAAAACAAGTCAGTGCAATAACCATAAAATTATCAGTATCAGGCTGTGCTAATAATACAGCACCTACAGTACCCATAATAACCAAAAAAGGTATGAGTCCATAACGTGCAAGTTCAATTTTTTTATAATAAATAGCTAACCAACTACTGTACATAATAATGATACAATACTTGAGTAATTCTACAGGCTGAAATGATAACGGTCCCAAATTAAGCCATCGTGTTGCACCACCATGGGAAAACCCAATTCCAGGAACAAACACCAATGCAGTTATCATAATACCAACTATTCCAATTATTATTCCCCATGGGGCTATTTTTTTATAATCAACATGTAATGTAATCCACAATACTCCGATACCACCTAATAATCCTAGTACTAGTTGATTAAATAAAATACTTTTAAATTTAATAGGATCAGTAGAAATTAATGATAGTGATGCAGATAGAAAAACAAAAACACCTAAAACCACTAAAAATGCAGTGATAAAGAAAAAAGGTCTATCAATAGTGGCGAGTAGTTTTTTTTGCATAGTGTTTACTAAGTTAACCGAGCAGGACTACAATAATAGAAACCACTGATAACATCAGTGTAATAATCCAATATCTCATAGTAATACTGGAACGTTGCCATCCATGAGCCTCGAAATGATGATGCAGAGGTGCTATTTTGAATATTTTTTTACCAAAATATTTTTTACTGGTAATTTGAATAAAAGATGACAATGAAGTAAGTACAAGCATTAACCCAACGATTGGTAAAATAAATACCGAATCAGTAAGGAATGCAATAAATGATAGACAAAGTGTGAGTCCGAGCATTCCTGTTTCTCCCATATAATATTTTGCCGGAGGTACATTAAACCAGAGAAATGAAAGTATCGCTCCTGTAATCACGAGGCATAATGTTGCAATATCTATCTGGTTTTGAATTAATCCAATAATTCCAAAAGTTCCAAACGATATTGCCATAACACCTGCAGCTAATCCATCAATACCGTCAATAACACGACTGGAAAAAGTCCCGAGTACTACCAATACAAAAAACGGAATAAACCAATACCCTATATTCCAATACCCTATAAATGGAACATATACTGCATGCATCTCCAGTTTAATAAAAAACCATAACGCAGCAGATAAACCAATTACACTCACAAAACTAACCAGATATTTTGCAGATAAACCTTGGGCAAATAACTTGAATGTATCAGCATATATTTCGAGCAAATCTTCGAATAATCCAAATAAACCACCAAATACCAGAGCTCCCAGTGGTAATAATGTCTGTCCTCGACTGAGAAAATCCATTTTTTCAAACACTGATCCACCAATTGTTTTAGAGAGTATATACAGTGTGAGTATTACCAATATCGTTGAACCCCAAACAATAATACCACCAACTCGTGGTGTTCCTAATTCTGTTTTTATCTGCTCTGTATGCATAGCAATAAAATCACGACTCATAGCAACTGTATTGTCAGTGCGTGGTTTTCTTTTCCAGAGACGCAATTTCATCATTATAGGAACTGATATACGAGTTAGTACCAGCCCCAATAAAAACGCAGCGATTGCAGGAAAAAATATTTTTAATATATTAGCAGTAATCATATAATGAGGAAAAAATTATTGTTGAATGAGAGCCTGCTCCATTTCATTATGGAACTCTGCATAGTCTGGTAATTGTGTCGGATGAGTGATTCCTAACCATTGTAATGTTTCAATAGTTACTCGATATACACTGATACGCTTATCTGTTTCTGATTCTGTTTTTTCTATTAATCCACGTAATAATAAATTGCGTAACATAAATTGAGAATTTACTCCACGAATGTAATCTATTTCTGATTTTGAAATATGTGTGTGATATAAAATAATCACCAGTGTTTCAAGTGCGCCTCTGGATAATGCCACTGAGAGTTCTGTTTTTTTAAGGTCTGCAATAATTTCACCAACTGCAGGAACGGTTCCCATAATCACCGTATCATCATATCGAACAATAGTAATTGCATGACCTGTCATCTGTACTTCGAGCTCATCAAGTGCAGTAATGATGTCTGATTTTTTTACAGCCAATATCCGTGCTAATTCATTCACGGTTGTAGTCTCGCCTAATGCGAATAAATAGCCTTGTATTTTTTGTGGTAATGTTAATTGCATACGTTTAAGTAATTTTTTCTAAGATAATATCATCTTGTGCTGATTCCTGATTAACCATAATAATTCCTTTTTTAAATAGCTCAAGTAATGCTAAAAATGAAACAACAATTTCTCGTTTAATATGTTTTTTTTCTGTGCTGTCTGTTGCCGTATGATAGTGACTCATAATTTCTGTATTCCATGATACTGATGATGTTGTAACTAATTCAGTCAAGTGTTGTATAATAAATTCCATACTGTGTACTGCTCGAATAGTTTCATTTGGTTTCTTCTCTGGTAATAACGGTGCTAATTTTTGTAGTAATTCTGTAACGACAGTCTGTATTTCTGAGATTGTTGGTATTCCCTCTGTAATAAATAAATCCGTACTAAAACTTGAAATAGTGTTTTTAGGTCTTCCTACCCAAAACTGCATATCATTTTTCATCATCAATTTTTCTGTATATTTTTTTACTACAGCATATTTATGTAATCTCATCTGTAAATCATCCAATGATAACTGTTCATCGGCACCCAGGGTTACTTCAGGGAGTAGTGATTTTACTTTGATTAATACCAATGTCGCAGCAACTACCATAAATCCGGTTACTTCAGCATAGGGTAATTTTGTAGTTTGTGTATAAGATAAAAAATCATTTGCAATCTCTGCAAGTGAAATTTCCGAAATATGCATTTTTCTCTTTTCAATTAATTCCAAGAGTACATGCATCGGACCATTAAAACTATCGGTTGCTACCGTAAACGACATATGAAATAAAGTATACCAGAAAAATCTAACAGAACCAAACTACATACAATCAATATAAAACACACGTGGGCTTCGCGCACGTGTGTTTTATATTGATTACCCATTAATCCCAGTGATTTTGAATTTCATGAATGGTTGTCGATGACCATTTTTCTTGAAATAACGAGATTTTGCTCGGTAACGAATTACATCGATTTTAGGATGACGTCCTGATTCGATAAATTCTGCAGTAACAGTTGCTCCTGAGATTATTGGTGTTCCTACCTTGGTTTCTGATCCATTATCGATCAATAATACATCATTAAAAGTAAAGTTTCCACCCGCAGCTAATTCCCCATCGAGTTTTTCAACAACGATGATATTTCCAGCAGTTACATGGTATTGTTTACCTCCTGTTTTAATAACAGCAGAAAGAGTGTTTTTAGATTCAGTCATAATAGGTACAGTATACACATATTTTGGAATCTTGCAAGTTCTATTG
>CAZYHU010000044.1:0-4623 GCA_964647175.1 uncultured Candidatus Saccharibacteria bacterium | reverse complement strand
TTTAGTTACGAATAATTATACCATTTTGATCTTTGATGAGACCTTTTAATTCCATTTGTGAGAGGATGATATTTATTTTATGAGTAGGCAGTATACCGCTGCGAATAATCGTATTGCGACTGATGGGTTGATTGAGTAATTTTAAAATCTCAGCTTCGTCAGGAGTGCAGGTAGAGAATAAATCCATCACAGGACGCTCGGTTTCTTGTAATCCTAATGCTTCTAATATGTCAGCGCTACAGGTAATTGGAATAGCTCCTAGGCGGATGAGTTCATTAGGACCTTCAGATTTATCAGAAAAAATAGATCCGGGAACTGCCAGTACATCACGACCATATTCTGTAGCTAATTTTGTCGTGATACGACTACCTGATTTATGAGTAGCTTCGATGATGAGGGTTGCAGGAGATATTGCAGCCATTAATCTGTTTCGTTGTGGAAACGTCCAGTTTGCAGATTCTGTTGTTTCATCATATTCAGATATCAAACATCCACCATGATTTAATATTTTTTCAGCGAGTACATAATGAGATCTCGGATAAATAACCGATTCACCCAGTCCCGAACCTGGAAATGCAATTACTCCGAGACCATTGATAATTGCAGATTCATGAGATAATCCATCAGTCCCCAGAGCAAGTCCTGATACAATAACAATCGGATATCCTCGTAATCCAGAAATCAATTTTTCAATTACTGCTCGTCCATAATCTGTAATTTCACGAGCGCCAACAACCGTGAGAAATACCATATGAGGACCGGTAGGGAATGTTCCACGGATATATAATTGTTTTGGTTTTTGTGGAATATGTCCAAAATAAGTATCAATAAAAATCTGATCCAGTTTTTGTATTGGAAAATCAGATAGAGATTTCATATGAACTAGTATACCAAAATAATCTATCACTGTCAGTAATAGATTATTTTGTAGCGATTAATATTCCATTATCAATATCGTGAATGGTGTAGTTCCATCCTTGTAGTTCTAATAATTCTAAAAATGGTTTCATACGAGATTGCATATTTACAGCATTATCTGCAATAATAATACTGTCATCATGTAAATACTGTTTAATCGTTTCAAAATACTCATGATAATGACCACGGTCAGCATCTAAAAATACCACATCAATGTTTCCTAAATCAGAACATGCTGTAGACAGAGTATCTTTAATTTCACCTTGATAAAAACTCACAATGACATTATTTGTTTGCAGTAGAGTACTGAGATTGTTTTGCGCAAGAGAAACTTTTTCTGGATTTCTTTCAAGGGTTGCAAGTTTTCCAGATGTTTGCAGTAACGCACTCGCTATCCAGAGTGTACTGTAGCCAATTGATGTACCTAATTCCAGTACAGTTTTTGTATTTCTTTCTGTAATGAGATCATATAAAAAATGACCTGTAGTACGAGGAATAATCCACGGTCGCTCGCCTTGGTTTGGATCATTTAATAAATGAATACCTCGTTTTACCTGATCAGCTGAATACCAGACCAGTTCACGGGCTTGTTGTTCGATATGTTCTAATAGTTCATGAGACGGAATCATAAATCAAGTTATAACATGGAATTATCAATTAAACTAGCACTATATCAGTGTATTGACCAAATAATAAAACAGGCATAGAATTGTTCTAAATCTAAAATAGAATACCATGGAAACTTTATTAGTCATATTAATTCTAGCTGAATATACCTTGCGTTGCCCTATAGCGATGATAGGTATATTGTTTACAGAAATAAAACTATTTACAAAAAAATTTTTTAACTTATAAAAAAGCGTACTTTAACAAGTACGCTTTCATAGTGTCTCTAATAGGAATCGAACCTATAATTATTCCTTAGGACGGAATTGTTATATCCATTTAACTACAGAGACATTTTTGTAGAACATGTGAATTTGCTCTATGTATCCCACTATACAGACATAATAAAACGATTATTACAATAATAATCGTTTTATTACTCTATAATAATTATGCAGAAATTCCTAGTTTCTCACGAATTACTGGTTCATTAAATCCTACAATAATAGTTTGTTCTCCTGCTTCATCGGTGATACTGATAACAGGTACACCCATTTGTCCAGAGAGTTCGATAGATTCTTTGCGTTTATCCATATCATCTGCGACATTATAATCAGTAAAATCAACATTATGATCTGTAAAAAAGTCTTTGGCAACATGGCAAAAATGACAGGTCGGCGTTGAATAGATTTCTATAGTTTTCATATAAGTTTAGAAAGTTATTAGTTAATATAAAATAAAGTATATCACAGAGTAGATTATTTCCAAAATATCAAGATATTGAGGAGATTATTAAAAAATCCTGCTTGTTCTGTGGGTAAGATAGGTTGTTTATTGTCGATAACCAGAATTAATTCCTCGCCTGGTTTTACGACTCGATATCTCTCACGTACCTCATATTCTATTCCTGAGGGGCTTGATAATCGATCTATGGACTCTTGTAGTTCTGATTGTTTGTGGACTAATTTTTCATATTCTCGAGCGTATTGATTTTTTACTTCTACAGCATGTCGATATTTTTTAAATAATTTTATACAAGAAAGTAATAATACAAAACAAAATACTATGAGTAGTAATATTGTAAATACTGAGCCTCCGAGAGATTTTTTATGAGTATGATGAATAATATTGTCCATATGGACATTATATCATTTTTTGATATACTATGCACATTATGAATATATTTACCTCTAAAAATCAAAAAAGAATAAAATGGATTTGGACAGTATTGAGTCTACTAGTAATTGCTTCGATGATTATTCTATACTCTGGGATCGCACGATAATATATACTATGAAACCTACGTTGTCACAGATTAGGAATTTTTCTATTATTGCTCATATTGATCATGGTAAATCAACATTAGCAGACCGAATGCTTGAAATAACAAAAACCATCGAAAAACGTAATATGCAAAATCAGGTGTTAGATTCTATGGAATTGGAACGAGAGCGGGGGATTACGATTAAGATGCAACCCGTACGTATGATTCATAATGGATATGCATTAAACTTGATTGATACTCCTGGACATATTGATTTTTCTTATGAGGTATCACGTGCACTAAAAGCAGTAGAGGGCTCTATATTATTGGTAGATGCAACACAAGGTGTTCAAGCTCAAACTATTACAACGCTCGAAATGGCACAACAAACAGGATTAGTTATTATTCCTGTGCTATCAAAATGTGATTCGCCATTAGCCAGAATCGATGAGGTAAAATTAGAAATCGTTTCATTATTACACTGTTCAATAGACAGTATTTTAGAGGTTTCTGGAAAAACAGGTGATGGGGTTGCTGCATTATTGGACCGAGTAATTGAAACAATTCCTGCTCCAATACAAACAGATACTACAAATCATCCTGCAGGACTTATTTTTGATTTTGAATACTCTAATCATCAAGGTGTAATTGTATATGTGCGCATGATTAATGGAGCTATAGATGCAAAAGATACATTATTATTCACTATAGCAGGTCAAAAGTTTCAAGCATTAGAAGTGGGTATTTTTAGTCCTACAAAAAAGTCCACTGGCAGATTAGAAACAGGTGAGATTGGATATATTGTAACAGGTATTAAACAACCAGGAATTGCATCAGTTGGAGATACTGTTGCATCATTTAAATATCCAATAGAACCATTAGCAGGATATCAAAAACCTCGTCCCGTAGTATGGGCATCAGTATACCCAGAAACCCAAGATGATTTTTCAGATTTAAAATACGCACTCGCTCGATTAAAACTTTCAGATAGTGCATTTTCATATGAAGAAGAATCCAGTGGGGCATTAGGACGAGGATTTCGTTGTGGATTTTTAGGAATGCTTCATTTGGAAATCATTACCGAGAGATTACGACGTGAATTTTCACTGGATCTCATTATTACTCAGCCATCGATTACTTATGAGGTGGTTTTAAAAAATGATGAACACAGAACGGTTTATTCTCCTCATCTATTTCCTAGTGATGGAGAAATCAAGTCAGTATCTGAACCGTGGGTGATGGTTCATATTATGAGTCCAGAGCATTATCTGGGAGCATTATCAACACTCATTCATGAACATGAAGGAGAAGTCTCTGATATGAATAATTTCGGAGACGGGAGAATAAAAATCGACGTACTTATGCCATTGCGAGAACTCATGCGAAACTTTTTTGATAATCTTAAATCAGCATCATCAGGATATGCATCGATTGCCTATGATTTTGCAGAAATGCGACCAGCAGAAGTTACACGGTTAGATATTTTTCTCGCCGAAGAAGTTGTTCATGCATTTACCAAGGTCGTTTCTAAACGTCGCGCAGTAGAAGAAGCAGAACAAGCGGTTGAAAAACTCTATGAACATATGCCACGGCAAATGTTTGAAATGAAAATCCAAGGCTACACAGCAGGACGTATTGTAGCATCAAAAACAATTAAAGCATTCCGTAAAGATGTAACCCAACACATGTATGGAGGAGATATTACTCGTAAAATGAAGCTTCGTGAAAAACAAAAAGAAGGTAAGAAAAAAATGGCCAGTCGTGGCAAGGTTAATATTCCTCATGATGTATTTCTAAAAATGATGAAAAAATAACCATTATAAAAGCGAACATCC
>CAZYHU010000043.1:0-4683 GCA_964647175.1 uncultured Candidatus Saccharibacteria bacterium | reverse complement strand
TTGCTATTGTTTTTGTGATATTAATTGCAACAGTGACGCATATTAAACTGAGTATCAAAGCCATCGATGCAAAAGTCAAGAAAAAATACAAAGAGCATTTTATTGTTCCTGCATCACCGACTGTTCCTACTGTATCAACAGATGGAATACCGGTTCCTGTAGAGATTGTACCGCCAGGACGAGAACGTTGGAACAAGGTAGAAGCCTTATTCGCATCTCCATCAGAATCAGATTGGCGCGTAGCTATTATTGAGGCTGACAGTATGCTCGATGAGTTTGTAACCAGTCTCGGATATCCCGGAGCTAATCTCGGTGAACGATTAAAAAATACTAATCCGCAATTTTTCCCGACGATTCAGCTGGCATGGGATGCTCATAAAATTAGAAATGAAATCGCTCATGCAGGTATGGATTACAGATTATCAGAGAGAACCAAAGAAATTGCCCGCAAAAACTTTCAGTATATATTCACTGATGCGAAATATATATAGATCTCCTCATAATTCTTTGTTTCTCTTCGAATTTCATCCATCTGTATAATTTCTATAGAAAAACAAAAGAGGAAATCCCATAGGGATTTCCTCTTTTGTTTTCTTGTTGCGGGGACCCGACTCGAACGGGTGCCTTCGGGTTATGAGCCCGACGAGCTACCATTACTCAACCCCGCGATAGAGTCAAAATAAGACCAAAACAATATATCATATTTTCAGAAAAAAACAAGTCACTTGATTACTTGATATATTTTTTATATACTGACACATATGCAAAACAACCATAAAAAACAATCAGATAGTAAAACCTTGTTAATTATTCTCGCGCTTATTATTATTTTGCCAATACTTATTTTAACCGGAGTACAAAAACTCCCTGGTAAATACAGTGCATTGGCACAGTGTATTACAGATAGTGGTGCAAAATTCTACGGTGCTGATTGGTGTTCACATTGTCAGGAACAAAAACTGATGTTTGGTAATGCTGTGAAAAAATTACCCTATGTAGAATGTACTGGTCCAATTAATGAATACAAGAAAAATACCGCAGATGCAGAACGTGCAATAGCTAGTGGTCGTGTAAAAACATTAGACGAAGCACGAACTGTATTAGGTATTAAACCAATGTATGATGTCTGTGTAGAAAAAAACATCACAGGATTTCCAACATGGATTTTCTCTGATAATTCACAATTATCAGGAGCTCAAACATTACAAGTATTAGCAGAGAAAACAAACTGTACACAGTTTTTGAAATAATATATGGAATCAATCATTTCAGGTTTTGTTGGGTATGGAATTATCATATCAATTATTTTGAGTATCTTGATGGTTATAGTTCTTGTTTTAGATTATGTTCATAGAGAGCATCCATTACTTGATCAATGTAAAGCTACTTTGAATCAATACGGATTGATCATTATGTTTGTAGCTATAGCAGGCTCTATAGCAGGGAGTTTGTATTATTCAACTATCGGATATGCTCCGTGTGTATTGTGCTGGTGGCAGAGAATGATGATCTATCCACAAATCGTGATACTCGGAGTTGCATTATGGGCAGGAGGATTCAGTAAACAATTACGAATGGTGTCACTGATACTGGCGAGTATTGGTATTGTTATTGCAGTTTGGCATATTGGACTCCAATCATCATGGGGCTTTGTAGCTGGTGTTCCGTGTGCCGCGACAGGTGGTGTTTACTGTAATACAGTACCTTTTAAAATCTTTGGATTTATTACGATACCAATTATGTCTCTAGTTGTTCAATTATTTATCAGTCTCATCAATGTCATTACGCTGCGTAATAGATCATAATTTTTTTCTCTTTATATATGTTCAGTCAAAAACAGTTACCCTATAAACTCATTATCAAGAAATCTAAAGCAGGTATGGGGTTATTTGCCGGAGAGGAAATTCCACGTGGTGTACGTGTGATCGAATATACAGGTGAACGCATCACTCCAGAGGAAGCTGAGAAAAGAGGAGGGAAATACCTATTCGAAGTAACCGATAAAATAACGATCGATGGCAAGGGCCGCGATAATTTGGCGCGTTATATTAATCACTGTTGTAAACCAAACGGTGAAATGCAAAATCATCGTAATAAAATATTCTATTATACAAAACGTAAAATACATACAGGTGAAGAATTGTCATTTGATTATGGAGAGGAATATTTTGATGAAATTATCAAACCTCTCGGATGTCTGTGTAGTGATTGCGAAATGAAAAAAAATGTCAGTACTATTAGTAAACAAATATAGAGGGGAATTGCTCCACAGTTTGTTAAACCGTGTTCGTAGTGAATATGGTTTTTCGGATTTGGAAAAACTGACTTATGCTGGACGACTTGATCCACTCGCATCAGGACTCATGATTATATTATCAGGAGACGATGTACATAAAAAACCAGATTTTTCAGGGTATGATAAAACATATACTGCAGAGATAGTAATTGGTGTTGAAACTGATACCTATGATATATTAGGAATACCAACAGCAGTATCTGATACCGATATTACAATAGAAAAAATTGGAGCTTTACTTGAACAATTGATCGGAACCTATGATCAAGACTATCCAGCATATTCATCTAAAACAGTCGATGGTACACCAATGTGGAGCTTGGCTCGTGATGGGGAATTACCAGAGACTCATCCGTCTCATACGATAACAGTATACAGTGCAGATATTTTAGAAATAAAAAAAATTACACCTGAGAAACTACTCCGAGATATTCATACACTCTGTGATACAGTTACAGGAGATTTTAGACAAACAGAAATTGCTACGACTTGGGAAAATCAATTAAAAAACCATGACAGGGAATTCATACTTGTTCGTATAGAATTCGCAGTTTCCAGTGGAACTTATATTAGAAGCCTGGCTCATCAATTAGGGCAATTAACAGGCACTGGGGCGTGTTTATATGCATTACATCGTACCAGTATTGGAGACTATTGCGTATAAAAAGCCTGTGGTATATGATAGATGTATATGTTTACAATTCTTAAAAAGATTTCCGTAGTAGTAATTATTATCACAGCTTTTGTAGCTGGTAGTTTTTCAGTACTTGCAGCTAATGGTTCTTCATGGGAAGGAGGAGACCCAACGCTGACAACACTTGGTGCTGATGAAGTTAATAATGTCAGTGTAACATTAAAAGCATACTATAATTCACTGGACATTGATTATAATGCTGATGATGCACCTGCATTATATATGGAATACGGCCCAAATAATAATCTATCATTTACAACGCCCGTCCAATACCAAGACCGTGGCAGCCGTGAAGTGTTATTCCCGATTAAAAATCTCGTTCCGAATACTCAATATACATTCCGCGCAATATTGCTCTATAATAACAAAAAAGCAATCGGTGAAACAAAGTCATTTTATACAACAGTTTCTCCGGTAAATGGACGTAATCCTGCTGATACTACAAACAGTGATACAGTATTTGATACAACAGATACAAATAGTTCTGTAAATAATACATCTAATACATCACCATCTATTTGGACTTGGTTATTTGGTACTAGTTCTAAAAAAACAACTACTGATTACAGTACTACCTATCCATCAAGTATAAATCAAAACGGTATTAAACTTTCTATTACTGATTCACGAGTACGTACAGCAGTAAATGAAAAATCAGTATTAGTATTAGAATATACGAATAACAGTAGTAAAAATTTATATAATACAGAACTCGAAATCGCTCTCCCTGCAGAATATGCATTTGAGAGTAGTACCAAAGGAGTCTATAATTCGGCAACACATTCTGTAGTCGCTAATATTCTCACTCTCAATAAACGCGAATCAGGTAAACTATCAGTACTCGTTCATGGTGCAGGTACCAAGTCTAATAAACTGGTCCAGGCAATTGGTAGACTGTATCACAGTGAGGGTGTATATACCGTGTATGACAATAATCAATATACAGGCGGTAAATTAACTACAACAGGAAATACATCTGCATCATCTACAGGAAACGGCTCATCAATATGGGGGTGGTTCATTATTGCATTCATTGTTGCATTACTCGTATTTGTTGCTCATAGATATTTCAAGAAAGACTAACTAAATTAAAAGCGAAAATCTGAAAGATTTTCGCTTTTAATTTATAGTCCTATTTTCTCTGTCAGTTGTTCACTAAACGGTTCAGTCATTTCTACCTCAGGGATATGTTTGAGCAAGTATTCATGCAAAGCTTCATAATCCATTGTCTCTGACAGTTCGATACTAAACTCAGGGAGAATACTGTTTTGTGTATCCAATAACATTTTTGCAGTTCCGCCACTGGTACGATAGAGCCAGAATCCCTTGATTTTTTTATAGAGAATAAATTGCTTACCGATTGAGATGCCTTGTTTACTGATACTAATACTGATCATGTGGGGTTGTTTCTTGGTATAAAATGCTACTACGATACCAGAGAGTAATATCACAATCATAAATAAAAAGTTTCGTGTATATCCAGCAATTCCCGCACTGACAATAGTAATAATACCGAGCATCCAATACCAATCAGTACTGTAGTCTCGCATCGTATGCGAAGGATATTCCCAGGTGTATTGTGGATGTTCATCGTGAATCATAATCACAGTATATCAGTTGCATATTTTAATGCAATATGATATATTCTGCCGTATTGGAAGTGTGGCCGAGTGGTTGAAGGCACTTGTCTTGA
>CAZYHU010000042.1:0-4690 GCA_964647175.1 uncultured Candidatus Saccharibacteria bacterium | reverse complement strand
CCGGATTACGCGTTATTCGTACATACAAAAAGACAAATCATCAGTACACCATTACAGTATATTATGACTTGTCTTTACATGGTCGGTTTTTTACTGAAATCTATCCATTGATATCCAATGTTCGCATCCGGAGATTATCTTAAAAATTAGATCTCTCGTCCAGAAATATATTTACCTTAAATACTTGTTTTTATTAGCGAGATGATCTGCATACGTAATTCCATAATGCACACCACCGTTATTATCATGGAGATAGTACAGGTATTTTGTAGTGCTCGGATTTATTGCAGCGAGTATCATATCCTGCCCTGGATTACCAATCGGTGCAGGTGGTAATCCACGATTCGTATACGTATTCCAAACAGTATCTGTTCGCAAATCGGTGAGCGTGAGCTGACTTGATGTTTTATTTAAATAATACAAAAATGGTGCATCTACTTGGAGGGCAATATTATTTTCCATTCGTTTCCAGAGTATTCCCGAAATTATTTTTGCCTCTGTGGCATTATTAGCCTCTCGCTCCAGTAATGACGCCATAATAATAATCTGTCTTTCTGTGTATCCTGATTTTTTTATAGATTCACGTAATGGCTCCATAATGGATTCATACTGTGTATTCATACGATTAATTAACGCATCAGGAGTGAGTCCATCATAGAAAAAATAGGTCTCAGGGAACAAGTAGCCTTCTTTGTCTTTTGCTCGTGCTATAAATTCATCAACATTAAACTCTGGAATTTTAGATTGTACAATACGAGCAATATCTCTGTTATGTGAACCTTCTGGTATGGTTATTTTAATACGACTGGTTCCATATACACCACCGACTAATCGATATGCTACACCGCAAGCATTTTGTCGTGTATCGAATTTGTACGTTCCTGATTGTATTTGAGCGGTATCTGACATCAGATAATAACAAGCTCGCAATAATTCACCGTGACGAACAATGTTTGCATCTACGAGCAGTAGTCCCGCTCGGGTAATACTGGTACCCTCTGGTATGGTTACTAATGTTCCCGCTGTAAAATCTCTGGGAGCAGATAGATTATATCCCATATAAAAAACCAAACCAAGTGTAGTCACACACATAACGACAAAAAACCATTTCAAAAGAAGTGGTTTTTTGTTTTCGTCTGGAGTAATCTCCATTGTCTCGTCACGAATATTCTCTGGTTGTAATAATGGTTCTGCTGTCATAAAATATATATTATCCAATAGGGAGATTTGGAGGTGGTCCTGATTTTTGAGATTCTACACGAGTAAACGAAGGTGTAGTAATCGTTCGCCCAGGAAAATGGAATATCGTAGCGAGTTCTTCGGTGTTTAATGTAAATGGTTTTTTAGGATCGTCGAAAATCTCTCCTTCGGCTTCGTGATAAAAATATGCTCGTTTTACATAGGCTTCGAACATTTTTTCTTCTAAATCTCTGGATCGTTTTCCTGTCGGATCTTGCCAAGTTGCAAAATCCCAACCTCGTGTAAATCCTGTGATACCAATACCATTGTATCCAGGAGCTGCAAATTGTCGCATTGCGCTGGTTAATTCTGCAGGAACTCTCATACCGTTAAATTTATCCTTGGGAACATAATACACTGCGCGCATACCAACATCAAAACCAAACTTCATTAAACTGCGCTGGATAATATCCACCGTATGTTTATCCATGGGTGAGAGATTTTTATATCCTCCAATATTTTTTACTTCATCCTTATCGCCTTCTTTTGCTGCTTTTTTAATGAGTACCTGACCTGAATGACCTTCGATTAATTCTTTGATTTTTGCTTTACCTTGATCTTCCCATGAGATTTTATTCTTATCTTTGTCTTCTATGTGGAGAAATCGTTCACCCTCGTTTAATACTGTACCTGCAACAAAACGCGTGAGAAAATCCTTTTTATAGGTTCCCTTTTTTGCATCTATATCAGTTGTTTCTAATTTTTTACCCGATGCTCTGATAAAAATCTGTATCCATAGTTGCTCTTCTGCTTTTAGGGATGCCATCATTTCAATCAATGGAGTGAGTGGATCTAATCGTTGCTCTTCATCGAGCGATAAAGAATTATTATCTAATCCATAATCAATATAGGTCTTTATAGGTATTGCATCATCTCCTGAGAGTTTAAATTCGGTTGCTCTCAGTTCCCAGTTTTCTATTTTTTTATCATATTGTGGAACTTTTTTTGTATAATCTTCTACTTCAAAAATCTCTGCTCGTGGGTACTGCGCATATACCTGTGTTTCGATTAAATTTTTAAATCGTGCTTCTGATCGAATATAAAAATGTACACTACCTCCGATCGATACGATTTCCAGTGTCGTATAGGCTAATACTTTACCAGTCCAGAGACGATCATTCCATGAACCTACTCCTCCTGTTTGGTAAAATATATTCCCAAGTATGAGCTCCATTGCTTCTGGGGTTTTGTGTACGTCTTGGGGCATTTTAATTTCAAGTAATACCCATTTGAGATTACTGAGATAAGATTTATTTACATAAGTAATCCACATTTTGCGTCCAGCGGTAAAACACCAAACAATGATGAGTATTGGAAACCAGATGCCAGCTGTTTGAAATAATAATTCAAGTAACATAGTCACAGTATAGCATGGGGATAAATAAAACAAAACAAAACACGCGGGAGGCGTAGCCTCCCGCGTGTTTTGTTTTGTTCAATACCTCACCCTATCCGCCAACTGGCGGACTCTCCTACATAGGAGAGGGAATAACATAATTATTCTGAATCTGTTGATTCTTCAGATTCAACTGGAGCTTCATCAGCTACTCTAGTTTCCTCTGTTTCTGTGATTTCAGCTGTTTCTTCAGATACTTCTGGAGTTTCCTCTACAGATTCTGTAGTTTCAACTGCCTCTTCAGTTACTGGAGTCTCTGAAATTACTTCTGCTTCTGTTGCAGTATCTTCTACGATTTCATCCTCTGGCATTTGAGCGAGGTTAGATGAAGATGAGAAGAATTGTGCAAAGTTACGGAGTTTACGACGGATATCACGAGTTACTTTTTCACGGATGAAATACAGTTTAGAACGGCGAACATTAGTTCGGCGAACGATTTCGATTTTATCAATCATCGGAGAGTATAATGGGAATATACGTTCAACTCCAACACCGTGAGCAATTTTACGAACTGTAAAACTCGCTCCTGGTTCTCGGCCATGTTTTGTTGCGATCACCAATCCTTCGAACATCTGGATACGGGTTTTCCCTTTTTCCTCGATTTTAACATGCACGCGTACGGTATCGCCAGTACGAACGTCCATCTCTCGGCGGTTTGCCAAGGCTTTTGGTATGAATTGTGTGGCTGAAATAGTTGCCATAACGGTAAAATAATTAATTTAATAACTCGTAGAATATAGCATATTTACAGAAAAATGCAACTAATTTGCCAGATTGTCTGTCTATTGATACACTGGTAGTAATTATGACAGAAACATTACTGAATTTTATACAGTGGTATGGAACGATTGCAATTCTCGGGGCTTTTGGATTGGCTATGTTTGCTGTTATTCCTTGGGCTGGGAGTGTGTTTATGATTATGAATCTCTCAGGGGCAATAGCATTGGTGATTACTGGTTTATTAAAACACTCATGGTATGAAGTTATTTTCTATCTCATCTGGCTCGCGATCACCGGTATCAAGTATTTCAAGATTTTCTAAAAGTATTGACTTTTTAGATATAAAAATACATAGTATTTATGTTTATCATACTGTTAAAAATACAAGTTCATAGTATTTCAGAGCTTGACTTGTCGCTCTGAAATACCCAAAAAATCCCCCGCTGTTTGAAGCTGGGGGATATTTTTTTACATCTGTTCTGGTGCATTGATTGCCAATAATTCCAATCCATTTTTTAGAATAATACGTACACTGTCAGCCAATGCTAATCTATGTTGTGAAACTGCAACATTCTCAGTATCGATAAACTGATGACTACCATAAAATGAATTAAACGCTCGTGATAGTTCCAGGAGATACGTCACGATATATTGCGGAGCGTATTCTGTAATTGCCTGTTCTACGACATATTCATACTGGAGCATGACTCGTTCGAGTGTTTCAATACCTGCAGTCGTGTCATATATTGGAGTCAGGTTATTTGTTCGGCCTTTTTCAAGTAAACTACAAATACGCGCATGAGTGTATTGTAGATATGGTCCAGAATCGCCTTCGAATGACAATGAGACTTCGGGATCAAAGTTTATATTACTCCCCGGTTTTGCACGCAGGATTGAGAACTTGATAGCTGATAAAGCCACAGACTGAACCGTTGTTTCATCGATAGATCGCTCACCTGCGCGAGTACGAACCTCGTCTGCAACCGTATCGATAATCTCTGTCGCCAGTGGCACACCACCGAGACGTGAAGACATTTTTTGCCCATTAAACGTCATGCGCCCATGAGCGATATGATGACTGTTATCTGACCATGTTTTATCTATTTGCTCTGCAGCGTCCAGTACGATTTGGAAATGCGGAATTTGCTCATGATCAGTTACGAACAGTGATACATCAGGATTGTACTTTTCAAACTTGATCGATAATAATCCGATGTCTTTTGCTTCATAGGTTGGATTACCTTGCGAATTAATAAACACAGCAGTATTGAGATGTTTTTTAATTTCATCGGGGATATACACGATTGCTCCCTGACTTTCCGTAAACACACTGGG
>CAZYHU010000041.1:0-4713 GCA_964647175.1 uncultured Candidatus Saccharibacteria bacterium | reverse complement strand
CAGATCTATTTCACTCCCCTCTCCGGGGTTCTTTTCACCTTTCCCTCACGGTACTGGTTCACTATCGGTCTTTGTGGATATTTAGCCTTACCAGTTAGTTCTGGCAGATTCCTCCGAGGTATTCGTGTCTCGGAGTACTCAGGAACATGAACAAAAAAGTTCAAACGTTTTCAGTGACGGGACTATCACCCTCTATGGTTAACCTTTCCAGGTTATTTACTTAACGCATGAATTTGTAACTTTTCTCTTTACAGACGTTCACGTCCTACAACCCCAAATGTACCTCAGTATGTTTTAGATGTAAAACACACTGAGGTCAACTTGGTTTGGGCTCATTCCGTTTCGCTCGCCGCTACTTGGGAAATTTCATTTGATTTCTATTCCTCTGGGTACTGAGATGTTTCACTTCCCCAGGTCAGCCTCTGTCAATCGACAGATCATCGAGCTCAAGCCCGATGGGGTTTCCCCATTCAGAAATCTCCGGATCAAAGGTTGATTACCACCTCCCCGAAGCTTATCGCAGGTTGTCAGCGTCTTTCATCGCTCCACAAAGCCAAGGCATCCATTCTACGCCCTTGCATTTCCTATTAGGAAATCTCATGATCACTGTGGATCACAAGTTGCACACTCTATAAAGTTATACGAGTGACCTTGAAATTGAATTGTTCAAGGATTTATAATAATTATGTGTTGTTGTAACACAAGTAAGCATTCATTGTTTTTATGAAAATACAATATTTCCTGTTTTCTTATAATGGTAATACCACTATAAGAAAGCGTTATATTGATTCAATATTATTTTTACAAATTACTATCCTCTACACGATAGATTAATTGAGGTTTGAAACCCGTGTTTCGTGACTCGATTAATTACAGTTAGAGATAAGAGAGAGTATACGAAAAACAGAAATAAAGTCAAGCGTTTCTATTGTTTTAACATAATTACACCATAGAAACTCTGGGAAACATGTGGAAAACAAAAAACCACCGTAGTGGTTTTTTGTAAACAAGAGCTATTAGTCTCTTTTAATCATTGAAGAAATATCAGAAAGAACTCGTCCAGCATGGTCGCGCCCTCCTAATCCGAATGCTAATCCTCCTGCGAGAGCAAGCATAGCAATGATTCCCATGAATATAATTTGAACAAATTGAGCTCCAATTCCCAATTGTGATAATGCCATCATAATAGCAAAAATCATAACTGCCCATTTTGCAACACTTGCTGCAAAATTAGAAGCATGCATATCAGCAGCGCGAGCAGAACCACGAATTGCTTTGAAAGCAAATTCAGCAATAACAGATCCGGCGATGAGGATAATAGCAGCAATAATCACTTGAGGAATAAATGTCATCACGATTTGTGATAGGAACATAGTGATTGTATCAAGTCCCAATACTCCGAGCGCTGTGATAAAGAAAGAAATAACTACAAACCATTTTACAAGTCCGCCAATCATTTTTCCTGAATTCCAGTTAACACTCATTTTACGGAACACATTCATCACTCCCATTTTTTCAAATAAACTGTCAACATGAGCAGCATTAACGAGCGCTGCGATACCTTTACCAATCAATCCTCCAATCAAAAATCCAAGTGCAATAATAATAAACGCAATAATAATCATAGGGAGATAGGTAACTATTCCAATCCATAGACTAGTAAGTGAACTCATGAGGTATGTACCTGTTGAATATAACATAAGAAAGACAATTTTTTTAACATGAATAAATAATTGGAATAGGTTCGATATTCCTATTCTTATCTCTATTATACACTATTTATCGTGTTGTACAGAGGTTTAGACCATATCTGGATGATTAATTCTAATAAGCAACTTTTCATGAGGAAAGTCAAGTATGTCACGAATCAGCTTGTCATACATTTTTAATCGATACAAGAATTCATCAGTAGATAAAATAACAAATCGTATATCAGTTGCGAGCTCTGATTCTAATTCAGAAATGATTTTTTCAGCACTAGCTCTGTCTATTTCATTCCCTACTACCAGTAGATCTACCATACGGTCTTTGTCATTCATAAAAAATCCTGACAATACGATGAGATCGGCTTTACCAGCTGGGGCAAGTTTTTTCTGGATTTCATTACGCTCCATAGTAACAGCCTCTCCTACGAATCCATACACTGACTCTGCATAAGCAAATGATGTATCCATAATCACACCACGGGTTTTTGTTTTCACAATTTTACCTTTGACCTCTACTGCATCATACGTTGGTCGCATTTTAATACAGCCGATTTTTAGCAACATTACCAATTCATTATCCATCGTTGTTTTATCAGATCCCGTTTTACGGAGTAATTCATTATAACTAAATAATCGTTGTGGATTTCCTAATATTAATCGTAATAATTTAACACGAATATCTGAACCCATCAGGATATCTATTGTGCTGGTTAGTTTTTTTGTACGTACTATGTTTGATTTTTTAGATGATATTACTGATTTAGTTTTCGATTTTGATGGAGACTGTTTTTTAATTGTTTTTTTAACTGGTTTTGACTTTTTAGGTTTTTGTTTTTTAACTGTTTTTGTGGTTATTGTTGTTCGTTTTTTAGGAGTATTTTTTTTAGGTACTGATTTTTTAGCTTGTTTTTTATTGGCTTTTTTCATATATACCTATTATATCACAGAAAAACAAAAAAATAGCCCCAAAGGGCTATTTTTTTGTTTTTGGTAGATTATTTGAGTTCTACTTTTCCTCCTGCGTCTTCGATTGCTTTTTTCAATGCTTCTGCGTCTTCTTTCTTCATGTTTTCTTTTAATACTGATGGAATTCCATCTACGATGTCTTTTGCTTCTTTGAGTCCAAGTCCGAGAGCTTCTTTAACTACTTTCATGATACCGATTTTAGCTCCTCCGTCAGCTGTTAATACAACAGTGAATTCAGATTTTTCTTCGGCTGCTGCTGCAGCTGGTCCTGCAACTGCTACTGCTGATGCAGATACTCCGAATTTTTTCTCGAATAATTTAACGAGCTCATTTAAATCAAGTACTGACATTGATTCGATAGCTGTTACGATTGATGCGAATTTAGCTGGGACTACAACATCTGCAGATTCTTCTACAGCTGGTGCTGATGTTTCAACTACTGGTGTAGTTGTTTCTTCAGTAGTTTCTACTACTGGTGTGTTTGTTTCTTCCATATGATTAGATAATTAAAATAATAAATTGATTATGCAGATTTTTTCTCTGCGATTTTTGACAATGCAATCACCATACCCTGTATTGGACTGTTGATTACATTTACGAACATTCCACGTAGTACTGGAGTCGGTGGAATCGTTGCGATCGCCATCATTGATGACTGATCCATGAACGCTCCCTCGAATATTCCTCCTACGATAGACATTTTGTCTTTTAATTTACCAGCGTTTTCATGCACGATACGCGCAGGAGCTGTTAAATCTGGACCGTATGCAATTGCGATTTCACCTGGTAGTTCTGGAATTACTCCTGTAAATCCTGATTTTTCAAGTGCTAATTTCAAGAGCGTTTTTTTGACTACTTGATACGTACTGCCAGCATTGCGGAGCTCTGATCGTAATGCATCTGTCTCAGGAATAGTTACCCCTGCGGCATGAACGAATACGACTGAACCTGCATCTGCGGTTACGGTACTGAGTTTCTCAAGTAATACTGCTTTTTTATCTCGTGATAATGCCATAATAATGGTTTGCAATATATTAATAATAGTACGAAACGAATAATCGTTTGAGACATGACCTGAGTGAGATATCAAGTCGATAGCGAACTATCGACACTCACCGTCTATGGCGTACAGAGAACATACTAACATAAACAAATTAAAAAGCAATACTTTTATTGCTTTTTAATAATTTTAGATTCTGCAGGCATACCACGACCCGTTTGCCCCAATTCATCCTGTACGGTTTTGAGATCTCGTGGAGAATCAGCCAATAATGCACCTGTTTTAAACTTGTGGATAAAATCATACTGATCAGCAAAAACCAATCCGATAATTCCCGCACCGAATATGAGTGACATATAAATGATTCGTTTTATAACAGGTTTCATATACTCAGTATATCAGATGATCATCCAAAACAAAAACCACGGAGGGGTGGTTTTTTTTCCACAGGTTTATTAGTCGTATACTTGCATAGATTTTATATTGTGATATAATAACCATACAAATGCCTAACGGCGCACGAGAAAACCCACTTTAACCAGTGGGTTTTCGATTACTAAAAATCAAATCATTCACTGCATTTCTTATATTTTCTAATTCTGTTTTACTAATACGATACATTTTACGGAGTAACCTCTTTGATGAAATAAGTCTAATTTGAGATAATATTAAATATGATCTTTGATCAGGACTACTTAATTTAAAATAAAATGGTGAATGTTCATCTTTTTCTTGACTTGTTAATGGAACAATAACAAGTGTGTTTTTACTAAATTTTCTCAATACTAATACTGGTCTTTCAAAATTATGATTCTTACCATCTTCTTCGTCACCGATATTTTTACCAAGTGCTGTCCACCATATTTCACGTTCAGCAAACTCAATTAATGTTTGATCTATTATTTGCAGTATTTTCTTTTGCTCGTTCCAAGTATCAAAGTCTTTATTCATAATAATTATTATATATCCTGCTCTAAAAATATACAAATTTAAAACAAAATTAACCCAGCGCTGTCTCTTTCCTTGACGGAAGCGAGTTAG
>CAZYHU010000040.1:0-4757 GCA_964647175.1 uncultured Candidatus Saccharibacteria bacterium | reverse complement strand
TTCAGTCATAATAGGTACAGTATACACATATTTTGGAATCTTGCAAGTTCTATTGCCTTGCTTGTGCAGTTTCCCCCATAGTAGATACAGAATTACTGAGATCAGTTAATGATTCTGTAAAATGTTCGTTTGCTGCTTTGTATTCCTCTACAACGTTTGAGCCTTCTAGGTATTTTTTAGTTTTATTATCAATAACTGCAAAGCGTTGTTCATCACCTTGTTCTTTTACATATTTTCCTGGGAAACTAATATCTTTAACAAGATTATTTTCTGTGATAATAGAAATATTATCAACAATACCATCAAAATAATTAGTTCCATCAGCGGTATTTTTAATAATTTTATCACTAACTACGATTTCACATTTTTTACCTGACTGATAGTGTACTACTTTACTCAAGGTAATTTCATTTGGATTATTTTGAACATACTCAATAGTAACCTTGTGATTAGTATTTGGATCAATGAAGCTTTTCCATGTCGTATCACCGTGTTGCTTTACTGTATTGAGCTGTTTTGCGTAGGTTAATAATAACTGTTCATTATTTTTATTTTGAATATAGGTTTCTTTAGATTTATTTTGAATTTCTAAATCTGACATTACTGAAGGATTCGCAGCATTACTATCAATAGTAGTCGAAAGTAATCCAGATAAAATAAGTAATTTAATAGTTGCAGGACTCATTTTATCTACGACAGATTCGATAGCTTTTTTAGTTTCAAATTTATTAAAAAAATTAAATTTCATAGAAATGTTAGTTGCCAAGTTTTTGTTGTAAAACTTGTTTATTGTGAATAATAGTCTCTATCGCTCGTACCAGTCCCAGTATATCAGATTTTTGTGTAGCTTGCCCAAGGGTTATACGCAATGCTCCATATCCATGATATTGATTAGTACTGTTTTGCCTAATTGCTCTAATCACGTGGGATTCTTCTGCTTGATCCAGTGAACACGCAGATCGTGTCGATACACAATATCCCAGAGCATCTAAACTAATCACGAGTTCCTCGCCACTGATACACTCAAAACTGATGTGGATGTTATTTACTACCCTGTTTCCTGATGTACTACTCGGACCATTCGTAACCATATCGATATGTAAATTCTGAGCCATTGTTTCAAGTAGTAAAAGAGCTAGATTCTGTAATTTTTCCAATCTCGTAATTTCAGTAGATTGTAATTGTGTTACTCGCGCTAATGCTGTAGCAAATCCAACACAAACAGCAACATCTACCGTTCCCGCCCTCCGGTTTAATTGCTGATTACCTCCTGTCAGTATCGGTGTATAGAGTTCTGGATTTTTCAAGTACACACAACCAGATGATTTTGGTCCATAGATTTTAGATCCTGATAAACTCATACTATCAACCCCCAGTTTCATAACTGATAAATCACAATAATTCGCAGCCTGCACTGCATCAGTATGGAACAATGGATAGGTATCTTGATTGTGGTGTTTTTTATACCATCTAATTAATTTTGCAATTTCTACTATCGGTTGTACTGATCCGATTTCATTATTCACATACATCACACTGACCAGTATCGTATCGGGTGTTAGTAATTTTTTTAAACTTTCCAAGTCTATAATTCCTGTTGTATCTACGGGAGCTATTGAGAGACTTATTATTCCAATTTGATCAAGTTTTGTTAATTGCTCAAGTACCGAAGCATGTTCAATACTGGAACAAATAATATGCGGTGTTTTATTTGGATACACAGATCGATAGTGATTAATCGCTCCTGTTAATGCGAGATGGTTAGATTCTGTACCACCGCTAGTAAAAATTATTTTTGAGCTTTGTGTTTTTAAAATATCTGCAACTGTTGTACGGGCATTGTTTATGTATGTATTCGTTTTGAGCGATTCTTGATACCAATTTTCTGGATTATAGTAATGGTTTTTATAGAGCGTATTCATCATTAATAACACTTGTGGATCAAGTGGTGTCGTAGAAGCATGGTCGAGATAAACCCTGCGTTTTTTTGTAAACAAGTTACCAGACATAGTAGACCTTGAGTATATCACAAAAATGATGTATATTCCATATATGATAACAAATCCTCAAACTATTATGTTTATTGTAATTACGGTCGTCGGATTATTAATGATCACCGTAATTATCTTGTCATGGAATCTCATAGCCATGAAAAAACAATGGAGTATTTTTATGAAAACTCCAAAACAAATCACCGAGGATTATAATAATCGTATTTCTACATCAATTCGTGGATGCGCAACTGTTCGCTATGATGCATTTGCAGACACTGGTGGTAAGCAATCATTTGCAACAGCACTCATTACAGAATCTGGATCAGGGGTAATTATATCATCTATTTATACGAGAGCTCGTGTATCAATGTATGCAAAACCTATTGAGCAGTTTACCAGTACGTATGAATTATCCAAGGAAGAACAACAAGCCCTGTCCGAAGCTCGCAAGAGTCTGTAAAAAATCTAGGAATTACGCAGATGGATGAAATTCGAGGCGAAACAAAGAATTATAAGGATACGTATTGTAAATACGTTGACGAATAATTCTGAAGTTTCAACAAAGAAGTTCGCCATCTGTGTAATTCCTATCTAAAAACACCTATGAACAACAACCTAAACACAACCGATACGATTGAACGACCTCCTGTAGTAGCTATTATGGGGCATGTTGATCATGGAAAATCCAGCTTACTCGACTATATTCGTAAATCTAATATTGTTGCCGGAGAATCAGGAGGTATCACCCAACATGTCTCAGCATACGAAGTCGTCCACACAGATACTCATGGAAACCCTAAAAAAATAACCTTTATCGATACGCCAGGACATGCGGCGTTTTCAGGTATGCGCAGTCGCAGTGCACGGGTTGCAGATATTGCAATTCTTATCGTCAGTAGCGAAGAAGGTGTAAAAGCTCAGACTAAAGAAGCTATTCGTGTCATTATAGAAAACAATGTTCCCTACATGGTAGCATTTACAAAAATTGACCGACCAAACAGTAATATCGAACGAGTTAAAATGGAACTCATGGAAGCAGGTGTCTATGTCGAAGGTTACGGTGGAGATATTCCATTTGTTGCGATTTCATCTGTTACTGGTGTTGGTATTGATGCACTTCTTGAAACGATTTTATTGATCGCAGAATTTGCTGAATTTACAGGTACACCAAACACACTTGCAAATGGTTTTATTATCGAAGCCAACATGGATGAACAACGTGGTGTTTCAGCAACACTCATTATTAAAAACGGAACATTAAAATCTGGTCAATTCGTAGTAGCAGGAACTGCCATGACAGGAACTCGAATTCTGGAAAATGGACTCGGAAACACAGTGACTGATGCTACATTTTCATCCCCTATTCGTCTGACTGGATTTAGTGAATTACCTGCTATCGGTTCTGAATTTCAAGCCTTGGAAACAAAACGAGACGCAGAAGAATATATAAAACTTGCACGAGAAACGAAAGATTCAGAAGTCGCCAATACAATAATTATTTCTGACGATACATTTATTATTCCTGTAATCATTAAATCTGATGTATACGGAACTGCTGAGGCCATTAAACACCAAATCGAAGACCTCTCTACACCAGAGGTATTTTTCAAGGTAATTAAAATCGCTGTTGGAACTATTAATGAATCTGATATGCAATTAGCATTGTCTGACAAAAATACTATTATTATTGGTTTCCATGTAGACAGCGATAGTCGTATTTATGATATGAATGGTGCCGGAGATATCACGGTGAAAATATTTGATGTGATTTATAAAATCACTGAATATTTAGAATCAGAACGAACAATTCGTAAACCTAAAAAAATGATCGATGAAGTCACCGCAGCACTCAAAGTATTAAAAGTATTTAGTACGAGTAAAGGTGTAGTAGTATTAGGTGGTCGCGTAACCAGTGGAACACTCATGATGAAATCACGAGTACACATTATCCGTGATGGAGAACAAATCGGTAATGGTGTAATCACTAATTTACAAATCGCAAAAGCCTCTGCAAACCAAGTAGACACAGGAACAGAATGTGGACTCGCAATAGAAACAAAAACTGAAATTAATGATGGAGACACTATTGAATCATATATTGTTGTAGAAAAGTAGGTTTTATGGTACAGTCCATCTATGGCACTTGCTTCACTTCAAAAAGAATTACATAAAATAGCTTCTGATTGGATCAGTCGCAAGTCTAATTGTACATCACTCATTACGATTACCAGTTTAGCATGGTCAAGTGATGAAAAATATGTGACTTTTTGTGTGTCTGTATTACCAGAAAATCAAGAATCTGCAGTGCTCGATTTTCTCACCCGTAACAAAGACACCATCAGAGACTATGTTAAAAAACACGGCAAACTGCACCATATACCGTTTTTTAAATTTTCTGGAGATGTAGGTGAAAAAAACAGACAAAAAGTATTTGAATTGTTAGCAGAGTAATATTGCAAAAAATAATTTTTGTACTATACTGGCGTGGTGGCGAAGTGGTAACGCTTCGGTCTGCAAAACCGACATGCGCGGGTTCGATTCCCGCCCACGCCTCAAATTAAATAGTTGATTTAATAATGCTGGGGTGGTGTAATTGGTAGCCACGAAAGACTTAAAATCTTTTGCTCTTACGGGCGTGCGGGTTCGATTCCCGCCCTCAGCACATTGTTACTTTTTTTAAGGTGACAACAATATTATAAACAACACCCTGCCCGGGTGGCGAAATTGGTAGACGCACTTGCCTTAGGAGCAAGCGAGGTAACT
>CAZYHU010000039.1:0-4821 GCA_964647175.1 uncultured Candidatus Saccharibacteria bacterium | reverse complement strand
TTGTGTTATTTAACGTGATTAACAATACGTTCAAACATTGCAGCGTCATTCATTGCGATTGTAGAGAGAACTTTACGATCGAGTTCGATATTTTTCTTGTGGAGCATATCGATGAATTTACTGTATGAGAGAGCAAGTGGTCGCAATGCAGCGTTCAGACGGATAGTCCAGAGACGACGCATGTCGGCTTTCTTGTCTTTACGGTGAGCGAAAGCATGAACTCCGGCTTTGGTAACTGCTACCTTGGCTGCTTTTTCTGTTTTAGATCGTTGGAAACGATATCCTTTTGCTGCAGATAATATTTTTCTGCGGCGTTTGAGAGCGTTAACTCCTCCTTTAACTCGTGACATAAATAGTGGGAAATTAGATAATAAATAAAGATAGAACATTACTTATATTACCTATATATTTTTTATAAATCCTGCGCGTGCGCTTCGGTTTCTCGGATTATCTGACTGGTGCCAGTAGAGAGTACCTCGCTAGGTGCTCAGATTTATAAAAAACAATAGGTAATATCGTAATGTAGTTTTACACCAATCCTGGGAGGAATCGTGCTTGAGTTTTTGGAACCATGACAAAGTCTTTGTTGACTTTACCATTGAGCTGTTTACTGCGAGGTTGTTTAGAGTTAAAGTGATTAAATCCTGGGCGACGAGCCTTGACTTTACCAGTGCTACTAACTTTTAACCTTTTAGTGAATGATTTGTTTGTTTTCATATAAATAGTAATTAAATAATTATTTTTGAGTGACTCGCTCCAGGGTAACGACGAGACCCTTTGGACTGTCTTTGAATCCATCGACAACACGGTGAGGTGTTTCCACAGAACCCAGAATTCGTTCCAATCGTTCTTGGAGGAATGCTTTATCCATGAATTTTGTTCGTCCTCGCAAGAAAAGCTCTACCTTGACCCGATAACCCTCGGCTAACCATTCTGAAACTCGTTTACCCTTTTGGGCGAGATCATTATCACCTGTTCCTACCTTGATCTGAACAGATTTAACCTCAGAAGCAATAACCGATGACTTGGTTTTTATCTTGATTTCTTTTTGTTTTTTCTTTTGATCGTAGATAAACTTACCATAATCCATGATTTTTGCAACTGCGGGAACGGCTTCAGGAGAAATCTCAATGAGATCAAGTCCTAATTCATAAGCCTTTTTCAGTGCATCCTCTGTTTTCATAACGCCCAGATTTCCCAAGTCGTCAGAAATAACACGGAGCTCAGCAGCTCGAATTGCTTCATTTATGCGGATTTTTTGTGATGGTTTCAAGGGTTTTGAAGGGTTTTCTTAAGCGGACTAACTAATAACTTGTGAGGACACTATAAACAAAAACGCCCTAAAAGTCAATGGTTTAGGGTGAAAAATGTAAAAATACTGGCACAAGAGTGCAATACTTGATATATTTTCAATACTATGGTATTTTTTAGTAAATTAAATTCCATACAAATGAATTCAAAAGAAATAAAAGATGTATTATTACAACAATTTAAACAAACTGCTAGTAAAAAACCTATCCATATTATCCCTAGTGGAAAAAAATGGGCAATTGTAAAATTTAGAGCAAAAAGGGCATCAAAAATATACACCCATAGAGAGCAAGTATATTTTCATGCAAAACAAATGGGTGAACATATAGTCGTTCATAACGAGGATGGAACTGTATTATTTAAGGAAGGTTGCTAATAATCTAAAACCAAATAGATAAAAAATCCCGATGCAAATTGGGGTTTTTGATTACTTGATGTATATTCAATAGTGTGGTACTTTATAATAAATTTCATAAACATTTTAAATTCATTACTATGAACCCATATTTTATGACAGCAACTTGCAGTGTTTGTGGTTGCGAAGGTCCTGCTACATCACATGTAGCAGCAGCGAGTTTCTTCAAGAAAAACTTTGTTAATCACAGAGATCCGAGAGTTTGTGCGAGTAACTTGGCACAAAAAAAACAGGAATTAGAAAAACGAGAGCTTAAAATGAAGGAGGCGGAGGAGAAATTAAACGGGGCATAGTAATAGGATTTGCGACCTTTGTTTAAAAATAATTAAATCCAAATAGGCAAAACCACGATTTATTCGTGGTTTTTAGTGTGGAAAATTTTTAAAACCGGTTTTCTACTACCGTCCAGTTTATATTACTGAGATAGTCATTGATATATTGTTTCTTGCCGCTTGGTTGATAATCAAACACAAATGCATGTTCCCACATATCAATACCGACTATGAATTGTGTAGAATTCAAATGTCCGATATGTTGTTCATCTACGAAATGATTCATAAGCTTATCAGAAGTCTTGTCATATGACAGAATTGCCCAGCCGATACCACGAGTCATGGCAGTACTAATAAAATCAGCTTGCCAGTTTTCAAACGATCCAAAATCAGCAACGATTTTTTTATATAAACTACTATCAGGATTTATAGGACTTGGTCCATGTTCTAACTGCTCGAAATAATATTCATGATTACGAATACCATTAAATTCAAAACCGATTCTGCGATGGAGCTCTCGTGCCATGAGCGTATCGAATGTCCCAGATTTGCGATGATTATCCAGCTCGTTTATAATGGTGTTATAATTATTCACATAACCGGTATATAATTTCATATGTTCAGCGACAGAAATCTCTGATAATCCGATCAGTGTAGGAATGCTAAATTGTTGTGGTGTATACATAGAACCAGTATATGATAAAAAATCTCTACAATCAAATACGAGAAAAATCAACACTACAAATCTATCAATATGGTTGTATTGTTCTGTGCTGCATTGCTGTAGGCTTGATTATAGTAATATCTATCAAGTCAGGGACACCTGTACTACGGGTAGACTTTTTAGATGTGGGACAGGGTGATGCGATATTGATTACAGCACCTAATAAAAATCAAGTCTTAATCGATGGTGGACCAAGTGATGCAGTACTCGGCGAATTGGGAAATCATATGGGATTTTTCGATCGGTCTATTGATATGGTAATTGCAACACATCCAGACAAGGATCACATAGCGGGACTTGCTAGTGTATTTAGACTCTACGATGTTGATTATTTTATCAACAGTGAATTACAATCAGAAACGAAATATGATACTGCATTACAAGAATCAGTTTCCAATGAATCAGGATTGACGAGAATAACAGCCCGCGCAGGAGAGCGATTTATTTTAGATAAAACACATGGCGTCTATATCGATGTACTATTCCCGAGCAGTACTACAACAGACTATGAAGAAACCAACGAAGCCTCGATGATAACCAGACTGGTGTACGGAAACCAGTCTTTTCTCCTGACAGGGGACGCATATACTAGTAACGAAGATTATGTCGTAGATATGTATGGAGACAAGATAAAATCAACCGTTTTAAAAATCGGTCATCATGGATCTAAAACTTCATCAGGTGAAAAATTTCTCCTGACGGTATTGCCAGAATATGCAATTGTTTCTGCAGGTAAAAACAATACCTATGGTCATCCAAAACCAGAAATCATAGAACGGTTTGAAAACATCGGCAGTCATATACTATCGACCATAGATCACGGAACCATTTCGTTTATTACTGATGGAACAGTGATGTATGTGGATACGGAGAGGTAATTAGATTATAAAACTCTTACTTATCACGACTTTGTCTGAGTACCACAATATTTTTCTCGTGAAAAATTTGTTCCCGCTCGGCTACCCGCCTGCGCGAGGCACTCATACAAAGTGTGATTTCGACGAGTTTTATAAAAAACCCCAAAACAAAAACCCTAGGGTTAGAGTACTCTAGAGTCTTGTAATGCTTTCATGATGCCTTTTTTAGCGATTGTTCGCATTCCAGAGGTTGAAAGGGTAAGGGTGATTTTTTGGTCTAATTCAGGGACAAAGTAGGTTTTTTTCTGCAAGTTTGCATACCGACGACGAGTTCCTGTCGGATTAAATTTTGTAGCACGAACACGGTTAGAGTATCCGCCTCCTACTTGGGTTGTTTTTCCTGTGATGATACATGCTCGAGCCATAAATATAGTTAATTAATATTAGTATTAATAGTAGGGATACTGTAGCATAATCATATAAAATTGCAAGTATCTAGTCTTGCAAGGGTTATTTTTTAGCGTATACTGGTTTTCATATGAACATATTTTCTATCGTTTCGTTTATTATTGTCTTGATTTCCTTGGTAATGCATGAAATGGCTCATGCTTATACGGCTGTGGCATTGGGAGATGATACACCACGATATCAGGGGAGACTCAGTATTAATCCGCTCCGACACTTGGATATGACAGGTTCGGTTCTATTGCCAGTGATACTCATGATGGTGAATTCTCCAATAATATTTGGTTGGGCTAAACCGGTAATGTTTAATATGAATAATTTCATTACTCCATTTGCTCGGCGTTATGGGGCATTGGTTACTGCGATGGCAGGTCCGATCAGTAATATTACGCTCGCTATTGGTATGGGATTGGTATTGCGATTTTTTGCATACAATTTTTCTGCTCCTGTGATTACGATCATGAGTTTGATTGTATTGATTAATCTGACGCTCGCAGTGTTTAACTTGTTACCGATACCACCACTGGACGGGCATTATATTATCGAACATATTTTTCCAAACAAATATAATCTCAGTACATTGATTACACGGTTTGGTATGGTTGGTATGGTAATACCATTTATTCTTGCTCTCGTTTTATGGCAATTTATACAGCCTGTTATCGGCGTGATTTTTACACTCATTACAGGAATTACTATTTAATGTTTAAACAATATTTCTTGTCGAAGGTGCACTTTGTATGAGTGCCTCGCGCAGGCGGGTAGCCGAGCGGGAAC
>CAZYHU010000038.1:0-4957 GCA_964647175.1 uncultured Candidatus Saccharibacteria bacterium | reverse complement strand
TGGAGATACTGACATATATGTACAGTGTATCATATAAAATATACATTACACAATAATATCAAATATCTTATATAAAAATCTGTTTGAGAGTAGTACTATCAGATATATTCATTTTTTATTTTGAAGCCTTGTGTGACGCATTCCTATATTTTATAAAATGAATGCGGAGACTGCAGAAATGAAAAATGAATATATATGATAGTACGTTCCTAAAAACTAGTAATAAAATTTACCTAGTGGTATACTAATAACATTATGGGAATCTTTTCAAGTCTGTTTTCAAAACAAACACCAAAACCTGTCGTATCTCCGACCTATACTGCTGACCAATATGAATCAGCAATTTTACAAATGCAGGATCTCATTGCCCCTGCAGGAATACAGGTTGCATCTAATCAGATAAAACTGGGAGATAAAACAGCAAAAACATTTTTCGTTGTATCATATCCTCGATTTCTCACTGCTGGATGGCTCGCTCCTATTGTAAATCTGGACAAAGTATTTGATATTTCAATGCATATTACCCCTGTAGACAGTGCTGAAGCCCTCAAACAATTCCAGAAAAAAGTAGCCGAAGTACAAAGTCAGATTATGGAACGAGAAAATAAAGGCCAAGTCCGTGATCCATTACTCGATACTGCATACAGAGACTTGGAAAATCTCCGCGATCAATTACAACAAGCCCAAGAAAAGATGTTTTTAGTTGGATTATACATCACTGTATACGCTAATAACGATATGGAATTATTCAAGTTAGAGAACGAAATGCGTTCAATGCTCGAATCAAAAATGATCTATATGAAACCGACATTATTCCAACAGGACGATGGAATAAAAACAGTATTTCCACTGGCAACTGATATGATCAATATCACAACGAAATTAAACTCTGGACCGACATCATCATTTTTTCCTTTTATTTCCAGTGAATTAACAGATAACAAGGGTATTTTATATGGTATTAATCGCCAAAACGCAGGATTGATTATCTTTGACCGGTATTCAATGCCAAACTATAATTCAGTAATCTTTGCAACATCAGGAGCAGGTAAATCATATGCTACGAAACTTGAAATTCTACGAACATTGATGTTTGATACCGAGGTTATCATCATCGATCCAGAACGAGAATATGAAACACTCGCAGAGTCAGTAGGGGGACGATATTTTAATATTTCACTCTCATCGTCACACCATATTAATCCGTTCGATATTCCAATACCAGGACCTGATGAATCACCCAGTGATGTACTACGTAGTAATATTATCCAGCTCGTTGGATTATTCCGTATCTTATTAGGTGGACTATCACCCGAAGAAGACTCGATCATCGATCGAGCAATCACAGAAACCTATGCATTAAAAGACATCACCATGACCAGTGATTTCAGTCATGCTGAGCCACCGTTATTGTCAGACTTTGAAACAATATTGGGCTCAATGGACGGAGCAGGATCATTAATTGAGAGACTCCGTAAATATACACGCGGGACTTGGGCTGGATTTATGAATCAACCAACCAACGTTGATATTAATAAAAAAATGGCAGTATTCTCAATCCGAGACATGGAAGACGAATTAAAACCAGCTGCAATGTATATCATTACACACTATATCTGGAATATCGTTCGTAAAATCAGAAAGAAAAGACTTCTTGTCGTCGATGAAGCATGGACCATGATGCAAAACGAAGAAGCCGCAGCATTCTTGTTTATGCTCGCAAAACGAGGACGTAAATATAATCTGGGATTGGCAACGATTACTCAGGATGTGGGAGATTTCGTAAAATCTCGGTATGGATTGCCGATTATCACAAACTCATCGATTCAATTACTACTCAAACAATCTCCAACTGCAATCGATACATTACAAGAAGTATTCCATCTGACTGATGAAGAAAAATATACATTACTGGAATCAGGTGTAGGAGAAGGAATATTTTTCGCAGGACTAAAACACGTTGCGATTAAAATCATTTCCAGTTATACCGAAGACCAAATCGTAACTTCAGATCCAAATCAAATCGCAAAAATACAGCAGGCTCGTTTAGATGCTACCAAGTAATTACTCATCCATTTTATATCTCACTATCTATCTTAGATACCATTACCCCTCCGCCCTATGGGCACCTCCCCTAATGGGGGAGGATTGACTTCGTTTATATGTGTATCAATATAACAGACGAAGGTTTGCTCCCCCATTAGGGGAGCTCCGCGAAGCGGTGAGGGGTAATGAAAAGATTAGTACTATTTATAGAATAATGTAATTATTTCAATCACTATGAACAAAACTATTATTAAAATCTTATGCTTATTTATTGCAGTATTAGCTGTAGGTTTTACTGGTACTGTTTTTGCTCAAAGTTATGATTCGTTTGATCAGGCATATACAGATGCCAGCAGTGTAAATGCGAGTGATATTGATATTACGAGTAATCCTGAATTTCCTGGAGCGTTTGAAACAATTACACTACGCAGTGAGAGTAATTCAACTGATTTAAACCGTTATAAAGCCTCATGGTATATCGGTGGACGATTAATGGTATCAGGTATAGGGAAAAGAACCATGACCATTACACTGGGAGATTATGGCAGTACTACCGTTGTTAATTACATCGTAGAGTTACCAGAACAATCTATTAAAAAAACGGTTTCGTTTTCTCCTGCTGATGCCAGCATCATGTGGGAAGCCGTAGATTCTACAGCACCATTATTTTACAAGGGTAAAAAACTCCCTGCAGAGGAATCATTAATTCGTATTAGTGCAATTCCAAACTTTACAACCAGTAACGGTATGACTATATCAGCAGACAATGCAGTCTATCTCTGGAAGAGAAACAAAGTATTAATTCCTAACAGTGGGGGATATGGTAAAAAATCAATCTTGATACAACACAATCCATTGCGTTCCAGCGAACTAATCAGTGTCCACGTATCTGATAAGAACAATAATCAGAATGCTGATCGAGAACTATCTATACCATTATACGACCCTGTGATACATTTTTATGAGCAACCATACCACCAGCCTAATTTATCCCGCGCATTAGATAATGGATTTATTATGCGAGGCGAAACGACCAATATCATTGCAGTGCCGTACTTTTTCTCACTCTCTGATAATTCATGGTCTGATAATACAATCACATGGCGTTTAAACAAAGACGAACTAACCATTACCGATCCAGAAAATCCATTACTCCTCACCATTACCAAAGCTACTGAATCTGGCAGTAATGTATTCTCATTATCTATAGACGGAATAACAAAATCACTCCAAAAGGCCACTGCTGGATTTAGATTAGATTTCTAATTCAAGTACTGATAAAATCAGTACTTGTCATTCCGGATTTAATCCGGAATCCAGGGTTAGTCTAAATAAAAGGAAGTTATATTTGTAAGATAATAACCCCCCTAAATTACCTCATCGAGTCAGGTATGACAAAAACCATTATGCAAAACAATCGATTAAAACAAATTATTATCATTGCTGGATTTATTATCCTGGTTTTGATCGTAGGTTTTTTTGGAATGTTATTGTATAAAAAACAATCTAATCCCGTCTCTGATGGAACAACTACTACTAAAAACTTGTTTCCTTTTGGGCGTAATGAACAAAAAAAACCAATCATCGCGGAACCTACTGACGAAACACCGACTGATGGAACTGTTGATGAAACAGCAGTTCCCGCACCTGAGATAATCAGCCGTGCAACGTTTAGAAAAATAACATCGTTTCCTGTTTCTGGCTTTGGGGTCAGTACTATAGATTCTAAAACAGGATTAGTTACCTACAGTGCTACATCATCAGGATTTATCTATAATGCAATCATAAATCCTGATATTATCGAACAAAAACAAGTCACCAATACAACATTGCCTGGGGTATATGAAACTGTTTTCTTGAAAAATCCAGATCGTGTCGTATATCGTTATGGTATTGGTACTACGATACAGAGCTTTTTGGCAACCATTCCAACAAGTAAAAAAACTGCTGTCACGTATTGTAATGAACCATTTACCAGAACATTAAAACGAGGTGATCGTGGGGCAGATGTTGTTTCGATTCAAAACTTGATTAATGAAAAACTTAAAAAGACTCTTAAAACTGATGGTGTAATGGGACTGGGAACATTATCTCTCACAAAACAATTCCAAACCACACTCGCTGTACCAACTACTGGTATCTACGACACAGCGACATTAAATGCATTAACAAAACTGTGCGCTGATATAAAAACAAGTGAATTACAATCTATTACAGAACCAAAACCATTATCTGGTAAACTCCTTGAGAAAAACTCATTGGCTCTGGTACCAACGATTTCTGGTAATGGATATTTTTCATTAGTTGACCTGTCTACGGAAACTGGTAATGCAAATACAGCTGGAATCTATACAACCACTGCCAAAAAAACCATATTTACCAGCAGTATGAGTGAATGGTTACCACAGTTTACCAATAGTTTCATTACTATGACTACGAAATCGAGCTCAGTCGTCGGTGGATATATGTATACCTTGCAACCAGAAACACGTAATTTTAAACGAGTATTAGGACCAATCAATGGACTAACTACGAATACTTCACCTGATGGGAAAAACGTATATTATAATGAATCTGATAATGCGAGAATACAGACATTTTTATATCGTACTGACACAGGTAATACCGATCCAGTATTATACGATACACTCCCAGAAAAATGTGTTTGGAATAATCAGAGTACAAAACTGTACTGTATGATACCAGAAACCATTGCCTCAGGGAGCTATCCAGATTATTGGTATCAGGGACTTGTCCAATTTAGTGATACATTATATGTCATAGACAGTATAACGGGAGATGCTACACAAATCGGTGTATTTCCAGAATCAATAGACGGACATAAACTGCAAATCGATACAACAGGACATTATCTCTATGTAATAAATCGATTAGATGATGCATTATGGGT
>CAZYHU010000037.1:0-4962 GCA_964647175.1 uncultured Candidatus Saccharibacteria bacterium | reverse complement strand
TGTTTTAAAACAATTTAACTACATCATGAAAGGTAATGATAACCATCAATCCAATCAGAATAAAAAATCCAATACTGTTTACGATTCCCATCCATTTTTGGGAAACTTTACGTCGTGTAATGACTTCAATGAATACAACAACAATTCGTCCCCCATCGAGCGCAGGAAACGGAGCGAGATTTATCACTGCGAGATTTACTGATATCATAGCTGTTAGTGACAATAAATATCCGAAACCAATTCGTGATGCATCACCGACAACACTGACCAAACCTACTGGACCTGTGAGAGAATTCATATCAGCAGTACCTGTAAATGCTCCACCGATCAAATGTCCGAATGCTCTGGTAGTCTGTACGATCATAGTTCCTGTTGTTTTTGCTCCGTGTATGAGTGCATTGAAAAATCCAAGTTTCTCTACAGTTACCATATCGATTTGTGCTCCGATGACTTGTTTCCCTGTGTCTGTATTTTTCTGCGGAGTAATTATGATATCAGACTCGGTATTTGATCGTTCTATCGTTAATGTTATTGGTTGATTTGCAGGAATGGTTTGTAGTGTATCGATAAATTGATCACGACTGATAAAATCACTCACCACGACCTTGTCATGTGAAAGTTTTATAATACGATCACCTGCTGTTAATCCTGCAGTTTGTGCTGGTGTATCGCTGGCAACTCCTAATATGGTCAGTGTTCCTGTACCACCTGTAGCAATTTCCGGAGTACCTAACATACTTGCTCCAGAGAATAATACCCATGCGAGAATAATATTCATCATAACCCCTGCAATCAGTACTGCGATTTGTTGGTACCAAGGTTTAGATACCAGCGATTTCTGATAATCAGGATCGTTTTTATCCAGAGAATCTTCGCCATAGATTTTTACAAAACCACCAAACGGTATCCAGTTTAATGTATAATCAGTACCATTACGAGAAAACAATTTTTTAGCAAGTGGAGGAAATCCCATACCAAATTCATCAACACGAATACCGAAAAATTTTGCAACACTAAAATGCCCTAATTCATGTACGAATATGAGCACTCCCAATATAATAATAAAAATAAGTAATGCCATAATTAAACAGTCATTATATCGACTTCTTTCTTCTTGAATAATCCTTCTAATTCTGCATTCGTAGTATCGATGAGTTTTTGGAGTTCTTCTTTTGATCGTTTTTTAGCATCCTCTGCATAGTCTCCTGCTTTTTCTCGTTCATCAATATCACGATCTATTTTTTGTCGTTCCAGTCGTACTGATACACGAGCGTCTTCTAATCGTTCTTTACACAATTTTACCAATGTTGATTTGTTTTCTGTGGTTAGTTGAGGAATCATTACACGAATACCATTACTATCAGGAACAGTTGATAACGGGAGTCCTGAACTTGCAATAGCTCGTTCGATGTCTTTGACCAATGTTTTATCCCACGGAGCAATACGGAGTGTACGGACGTCTTCGGTGGTGATTGAGGCAATATTTTTAATCGGTGAAACAGTACCATATGCATCAATAACAATAGAATCTAGCAGCATAGGATTTGCTCGTCCTGTAGAGATTTGACTGTATTGAACAATGAGCCAATCAATGATTTTTTTAAATTCAAGTTTTGCATCTGAAAAGTTATACATATATTTCAGTATATCCTATAGAATCTGTTTTGCCAAATGACAAAAAACACATTGTTCTGTATACTGGAACATATGAAATCCGATATCCATATTCCATCTGCCAGTGATTTTTTATCTGGTTCTCTGGCTTACCGACTGGAATTAATTAAACCACTACTCGACCATGATGATGCGCATACTGTAGCAGATCAATTCTTGCATACTCTGGCCAGTCATTTAGAACAGTCTATTGCAAATGAAAAAACACCACAAATAAAGAGAGATGTTTTATTACAACATCTCTCTGATGTGCTGACACTGCAAACCTATATACCTGTTCGTGGTAGCTCATTGAAAATGATTTTGGAGTATGTCGCGTATGTATTATAAAGAAAAAATAGTACGCAAACTTTACAACTTTTGTAGGACCGAAGCCTGTTTGAGACGTTAGTCGAGTTCTGCAGGGCAGAAAAAAGTTCGTAAAGTTTGCATACTATTTTTTTATAGTTCTATATTTTATCGTTTTGAAATTAATACCTTTGCATATAAATCTGTATGAGATAATGCTTCACTGATACCATACGCAACGCAGTACAGTGGTTCATCAGCGAGTTTTGCCTTGACTCCTGTTTCTCGATAAATTAATTCACCCAATCCTCGTAATTGTGATGAACCACCTGTCATAATAATACCATTATCGATAATATCAGATGCAAGTTCTGGTGGTGTCATATGGAGGACTTCTTTGATTGCGTCAATAATTTCAGTTAGTTCATGTTCGATTGCCATGGTGATTTCATGGCTCGATATTGGTACAGACTGAGGTAATCCTGTGAGATAATCACGACCTTTGACACTGATATGGAGCTCAGTATCCAGTAATACTGCAGAACCGATTTTAACCTTGATCTTTTCTGCTGTTCTATCTCCGATTGCCAAGTTATATTTTTTCTTTAAAAAGTCAGAAATAGCACGATCTAATCTATTCCCTGCACATTTAATCGATGTACATGCAACAATACCACCGAGCGCAATTACCGCTACATCACTGGTTCCGCCACCAATATCGATTACCATGTGTCCCTGTGATTGATAAATTGGTATTCCTGCACCAATAGCCGCTACGATTGGTTCTCGTACAATATAGACTTGTTTTGCACCTGCTTTCATACCGGCTTCGATTACCGCACGACGTTCTGTAGAGGTTACTCCTGCAGGAACTGATATCATAATGGTCGGTTTGAAAAAGCTCCATGATCCCATAGTTTTAGTAATCATGTGACGGAGGAGGGCTTCGGTTACGCGATAATCAGCAATCACCCCATCGCGCATTGGGCGATATGCAATAATCGAATCAGGTGTTCGGCCGATCATTTCGCGAGCTTCTTCACCGATTGCCAGTATTGAATGATCATGCTCTGATATCGCAACGACTGATGGTTCTGAACGGACAATTCCCTTACCAGGAATAATCACCAATGTATTGGCTGTTCCGAGGTCAATTCCGATTTTTTTCGAGAAAAATGACATATATGACTCTAACTATACATATATTTCGTTTTTTTTCTAGTCTAGTTTTTCTGTCATTTTGTTCTATAATCTGTATATGTATTATATCTCTGTTTCTGTGATCAGTGTACGCATACCGCCAGAATTTAGAGAGGTGGCTTATTTTTCTCGTACATTAATCCCTGTTGGAACTATTATTCCTATCACACTGGGAAACAGAAACGAATACGGCATAGTAACCATATGTACGGATATTGCAGTTTTAAAATCAAGTCTCAAACAAACCATCTACACACTCAAGCCAATTTCTGTATCAGCATTACACAACCAAATAACCTTGCCGCCTGATATCTTTGCTATACTCTCTGAAATCCACAAAACCAGTTTACAGAGTCTCGGTTCGCTCATTGCATATTATTTACCAGATTATTTAAATATTTCTGAATCTGACGTCATATCTACCGAGATAATTCCTGTGCCTGTTACTTTTTATGAGACCGACCAGTATATACCCAGCCATATAACTGAAAAAATACAACACGACACCGATATCATTATCGTAGGATTTAATCATGGCATTATTACTGTACTGCAACATGATCCTGCAATTTCTGAAATGATGCACCATGCTCGTGTTTTGATTATTCATCATAGTGAGTTTTTAAAAACCTTGCTCTCTCTCAAAGATCCTGCGCATATTATTATTCCCTATGCAGAGAGTAGTCTGTTTACTCAGAGTATTACGGCTCCCTATGTAAACCATATGAATATGCTATTGTGTGCCGTACAACACTGTTCACAAAAAATAGTAGGTATTGATTTTCTCTATCATACATTAACACTGCAAACACATCAGCATATTGCTGATTATTTTCCTGACTATGTATATGAAAAATCTACTACAAACAAATCCAATCTACATTGGGAGATACTTGAAAAAACAAATCGATTTTTAGATACCAGTTTTACTGGTGACACAGCACGGATTTTGGCACAAACTATGCAAGACAATAAAACGGCTATTATCATGACGCATCGAACGGGAGTTTCGAGCAGTATTGTATGTAATAATTGTCAATTTATAGCACAGTGTGAAACATGTAATAAACCACTGACACTGCAACAAAAAACAAAAACCGGAGAGCGAGTATTCGTATGTGTGACCTGTCGAAATAAATCTCGCGTTATTGATATGTGTCCTGTATGCGACGGATTACTCACACCGCTCGGATATACGACAGAAAAAATAAAAAACGATATTACAGAATTAGTTAATCATGTAAATCTACCAAGTCCAATAATCCTAATTGCAGATAATCAACATATTAGAACAGCTAAAAAATTAACATCATGGATTGCCAGTATTAAAAAACATCATCATGAGCAACCATTAATCATTATTACAACACCTCATTTTATTCATTATGTACCTGTACCAAGCATCGATCTCGGTATCGTAATCAGTATCGAAGGTCTCTGTGCATATCCATCATACGACCAAGACGATCATGCATATACCAGTATTCGCGGATTATGTGCTCGTACGCAAAACACTATCATCCAAAGTAAATCTACCAGTCATTATTTAAAACAATATATAGAAAATACAGAAACCAAGCCTTGGCGAGATCAGCAGTTACATTTATCTGAAACCTATCATTACCCGCCTGCAGTTATTTGTTTAGAATTAATTATTAATAAACCGTCTGTTTTAGCATTGTCAGAAAAACATATGCTCACAGAATTATTATCAGAATACGCTGATTGGATAACGATTCGTTCTACCGGATTACGCGTTATTCGTACATACAAAAAGACAAATCATCAGTACACCATTAC
>CAZYHU010000036.1:0-5279 GCA_964647175.1 uncultured Candidatus Saccharibacteria bacterium | reverse complement strand
GCGGAACCGAGGAGATTCGAACTCCTGAGGGATTTGACTCCCTGCCTCTTTAGCAAAGAGGTACGTTAGACCACTCCGACACGGTTCCATAAGACAAATAATGTATATCACAAAAAAGCACAAAAAACAAAAACCAATTTATAATGGTTTTTGTTTTAGAGGTTACCTACAATACTTTTAACGATTGGGTTCATGGGTTTTTTTATCTTGTAATATACGGTAGTTCCGTTTTTTTCGTATTCAATAATTCCCGCAGTAAGAATGATTTGCAAATGTTTGGAAATACTTTTCACAGACATATTAAGTGACGTACTGATTGATGTTACTGATGCATATTGATATTGTTTTAACATTTTAATAATCATAAGACGGGTAATGTTTGCACATGCACTGTATATTTTTTCTTGATTAGTGATTTTCATATTCCTATATTCGCACGAATAGTAGAATAATGCAAGTAAAGTTATCCACAGTTTTGTTTTTATTTAAAAATAAATGCTTGTATGTTTTGTAAAAAAGTTTGATAATATATTCAAGAGATGATAATAATTCTATGTGATCGCAAGAGACCTCGCGTGAAACATATGAAGCGTTCGAATCATCTTTATTATGAGCTCATAACTTCTACTTCTATGGCAATCAAAAAAACTGCAAAGAAAGTAGCTAAAAAAGCTGCTAAAAAAACTGTCAAAAAAGCTGTTAAAAAAACAGTAAAAAAAGCAGTTAAGAAAGCGGTTAAAAAAGCTACTAAAAAAGTTGTTCGTCGCAAATAGTGACCACATAAAAACAGATAACCAATTGGTTATCTGTTTTTATGTACTGGTTTTATTTTATCGTGATTTATGCTATAGTATCACCATTATGAAAAACTTCTTAAAGAAACTCTTTGGAGACGAATCTACTAATTATATTAAATCAATTAGTAAAACAGTATCAGAAATTAATCTATTGGAACCAGAAATTGCTCAATTATCTGACAGTGATTTTAAACTTGAAACTGAAAAATTAAAAAACCAATTAGCAAACGGAGCAACGCTCGACAGTATATTACCGCGAGCTTTTGCATTGGTACGTGAGGTAGCAAAACGAACATTAGGGGAACGACATTATGATGTTCAATTAATGGGAGGTATTGCACTGCATCAGGGTAATATTGCCGAAATGAAAACAGGAGAAGGAAAAACACTGGTAGCAACACTGCCTGCATATTTACATGCATTAATGGGTCGTGGTGTACATATCGTAACCGTGAATGATTATCTCGCAAAACGAGATGGTGAACGTATGGGACAGGTATATAACATGCTCGGATTATCTGTCGGGATTATTAATGATGGAGAAAAATCATATCTCTATGATACGACAGCTCCAGAACCAAGTCCCGAACTTGATGCAGTAGAACAATATCGTGTTCTCTCAGAATATTTAAAACCAGTTTCTAAACGTGAGGCGTATCATGCAGATATTACCTATGGAACCAATACGCAGTTTGGTTTTGATTATTTACGTGACAATATGCAGACCGATATAAACGGCATGGTACAACGAGATCATTATTTTGCACTGGTTGATGAGGTCGACTCAGTATTAATCGATGAAGCCCGTGTACCACTGATCATGTCATCTCAAGCAGAGGACTCATCACAAATGTATAAACAGTTTGCGAAACTTGCAAAACAATTAAAAATCGAAACACATTATACAATTGATGAAAAAGATCGCGCAATACAATTAACAGATGCAGGGATTGATACCGCAGAACAAATTCTTGGTATTACTAATCTCTACAGCAGTGAACATATTGGGTTGATTCATCATTTGGAAACTGCAGTTCGTGCAGAGGCATTGTTTTCAGAAAACAAAGAATACATCATCCGTGGCGGTGAGGTATTAATTGTAGATCAATTCACAGGACGTGTATTAGACGGACGCAGATATCAGGATGGACTCCACCAAGCATTAGAAGCAAAAGCAGGAGTACCTATTAAACCAGAATCACGTACAGCTGCATCGATAACATATCAAAATTACTTTAAATTGTATGATGTATTATCAGGAATGACAGGAACTGCAAAAACCTCAGAAGAAGAGTTTTACAAGGTGTACGGTCTCGCAGTAATTGAAATCCCAACACACAGACCAATTGCTCGTATTGATCATGATGATTTAATTTTCCAAACAGCGCGTGGTAAATACACTGCATTAGCTCGTGATGTGCGTAAACTCTATGATGCTGGTCAGCCAGTATTGATTGGTACAGTATCTATTGAACACAATGAAATTATTTCAAGTTTCCTTAACAATGCAGGAATAAAACACGAAGTATTAAATGCAAAAAACCATGACCGTGAAGCAGAAATTATCGCAAGTGCCGGACGTAAAAAATCAGTTATCGTAGCAACAAACATGGCAGGTCGTGGAGTCGATATTAAACTCGGTGGTGTTCCATTTAATCAAGAATCGTACGATGAAATTAAATCATTAGGTGGATTATTCGTAATTGGTACAGAACGACACGAAGCCCGTCGTATCGATAATCAGCTCCGTGGACGAGCAGGACGTCAGGGTGATCCAGGAGCAACACAGTTTTATGTATCACTCGAAGACGATCTCGTACGCGTATTCGGTGGAGATAAAGTCAAAACCATGATTGGGAAATTAGGTATTGCAGATGATGAAGCCATCCAGCATTCATTTATCAGTCGTCAATTAGAAAATGCTCAAACAAAAATCGAAGGCTTTCATTTCGACGGACGTAAGCATGTACTCTCATATGATGATGTATTATCAACACAGCGAGCATCGATTTACAGTAGACGTCTTATGATATTAAAACGAGATGCTGATTATATTGCAGAATTAGATACAGAATTAATCTCAAGAGACGCAGCAGGAGTATTATCAGAAATCCGTAACCAACTGGGAGATGATGTATATAATCAGACATTATGTCAGATTGCATTATCAGTAATAGATCGATTATGGATGAATCATTTAGATATGATGGATAATGCTCGAAACTCGGTAAACTTGCGTGCTATTGGGCAACGGGAACCACTCGTAGAATATAAACGTGAAGCACTCCGTATGTTTAAATTATTGAATGAAAATCTCTATACAGAAGTCTACAATATACTCAGTCATGTTGATACAGAGGTAATAAAAAACCAACAAGTAACTACCCAATAGGGTGGTTTTTGTTTTGAATATAATATATGGTATCATATCACTATGACACAATCTCAGGCACTTGATATTATGAAAATGGGGCACAGTATATTGCTCACTGGTGGTGCTGGGTCAGGTAAAACCTATGTAGTAAATGAATATGTTCGTTACTTGAAAAAACACAGTGTTACCGTAGCAATAACAGCTAGTACAGGAATTGCAGCGACTCACATCGGTGGTATTACCATACACTCATGGAGCGGTATTGGTGTACGTGATCATATCAGCGATTATGACTTGGAAAATATGGAGAGTAAAAAATATCTCTGGGACAGATATCAAAATGCACAGGTATTAATCATCGATGAAATATCAATGCTCTCTGCAAATTATTTTACTAATATCGATACGGTATGCAGATTTATGAAACGGAGTAATGTTCCATTTGGAGGATTGCAAGTTATTTTGTGTGGAGATTTTTTTCAATTACCACCAGTTGAAAAAACAGCTGTGGAAATGCGTATTCCTGATACAGTATCATGGCAGGAATTAAAACCAGTGATTTGTTATATTCACGAACAACACCGTCAATCAGATGACGTATTTACAGAATTACTCAATGCAATCAGAAATCAATCCGTAACTGATGATCATCATAATCTATTATTATCTCAAGTTGAACACGACAGAGATTATGTCAGTGAATATACCCAGCTCTATACACATAATGCAAATGTGGACAGTATGAATGCACAGGTTTTCGAAAGTATTTCTGCAGATGTGCACAGTTTTTATATGACTGACAAGGGTAATGCAAATATGATAGAAACCTTGAAAAAAAACTGTCTGGTAGGGGAGATTATCCAATTAAAACAGGGAACAGAGGTTATGTGTGTGAAAAATAATTTTGAAGCAGGATATGTAAACGGTACACGTGGTGTAGTAACTGGTTTTGACGAGGATAATGGGTATCCGATTATTACCACGACCGATAACCGAGATATCACGATCGAGCCTGTGAGTTGGGAAATCGTTAACGATGCAGGGAGCAAGGTGCTCGCATCGATTACCCAAATACCACTCCGTCATGCATGGGCTATTACGGTGCATAAATCCCAAGGTATGAGTCTCGACGGAGCCTATATCGACCTGTCCAGTGTGTTTACGTATGGTATGGGTTACGTTGCATTGTCACGTGTGCGAACATTATCAGGATTGAAACTGGCTCCAATAGAGCTCGAAACATTACAGCAAGCCCTCCTGCTCGATCCTAAAATTGCACTACTCGACAGACAGTTACAGAAAAAATCAGATATGGCAGCAGAGCGAGTTTCTACACTCGAGCCAGATTATATACTAAAAAAACAACAAGAATTTATCCTAAAATCAGGTGGAACATTACAAGTTAAAGACATAGAACCACCGGTATTAGAGGAAAAAGTAAAACGAGTACGTGGTGAGACATATAAAAATTCCTACAGTTTATGGAGCAGTGGTAAAACCATTGATCAGGTTGCTACAGAACGTGGACTGACAGCAGGGACAATTATCGGACATCTGGAAAAGGCCACCATGACCAAGGCTGATAAAACCAGAATCCAAACAGAGCTTTTCCTGCAGTTTCCAGAAATCGATTCCAAAACACTCGAAGTAATTAAAAAAACCGCAAAAAAACTGACCTGGGAAAAACTCGCTCCCATACACACAGCTCTTTCAAACGACGGACATGATGTCAGTTATGATGTTTTGAAACTTGCGAAATTGATTTTTGGATAATCCCTTGCTTTATTTATAAATCTATGTAATATAGTACCTATTATGGCATCACAAGAAAACCTCGTAAAAATGGTAAATAAAGCAACTGGGTATACCTATATGACTCGTAAAAATCGTAAAAAACTGGCTTCAGTCAAGCTTAAACTACGAAAATATGATCCTATGGTTCGCAAAGTAGTAGTATTTACAGAAACTAAAAAATAATCTCATCTGATTCACATCAGGTGTTTTTATTTATATTTGGAAAAAATGGGTTTTTATGCTTAAATGGTTGGTATACGGGCGATTAGTTTAGTGGTAGAACGAAGGTCTCCAAAACCTTTGGTGAGGGTTCG
>CAZYHU010000035.1:0-5475 GCA_964647175.1 uncultured Candidatus Saccharibacteria bacterium | reverse complement strand
TACAAATAGAACAAAACAAAAAGCGAAAATCCTTCGGATTTTCGCTTTTTGTTTTTAATGTCGTGATTACCACGCAAAGTGAGCAAAGGCTTTGTTGGCTTCTGCCATTTTGTGAGTGTTATCTCGTTTTGTGATAGCTGCTCCAGTGTTATTGTTAGCTGCCATTAACTCATCAGCGAGTTTGATGTGCATTGCTTGACCTTTTTTAGATCGAGCGGCTTCGATAATCCATCGTGTAGCGAGTGCTAAACGACGTTCTGGACGAACTTCACGAGGAACTTGATAGTTAGCTCCACCGATGCGGCGTGAGCGAACTTCGGTCAATGGTCCTGCGTTTTTAATAGCATTGTCGAAAACTTCGATTGGATCAGTGTTTGTTTTCTCACGGATGATTTCAAATGCTCCGTATACAATAGCGCGAGCAGTTTCCTTTTTACCATCCCACATTACTGTGTTAATAAACTTGGCAAGTTTAAAAGAGTTGTATTTAGGATCCGGAGTTGGGATATTACGATTGGGTACTTTCTTTCTCATAATGATAGATATTATTTAGCTGCTTTAGGTCGTTTCGTACCGTAACGAGAACGAGAGTTCATTCGTTTGTCGACCCCTTTTGCATCCAGTACTCCGCGGACAATAGTGTAACGTACCCCGATAAGGTCTTTTACACGTCCTCCACGAATCATAACTACTGAGTGCTCTTGCAAGTTGTGTCCCATACCTGGGATGTAGGCAGTTACTTCCATACCGTTAGTCAAACGAACACGGGCGATTTTACGAACCGCTGAGTTTGGTTTTTTAGGTGTGGTGGTGGTAACCTTGGTACATACTCCTCGTTTAAAAGGAGCAGGATAGGTTGTAGAACGGTTTTCCAAGTGGTTAAATCCACGACGTAGAGCAACTGCTTTAGATCGAGAGGTAACCTTGGTTCGTCCTCGTTTTGCTAACTGGTTTATTGTTGGCATAATTGATAGTAATATATAAAAATAAGGTGTAAAATTCTCGGATGTTAATCAGCTAAATCAACATTGCCCGACCGACAACATGCCGGTGCCTACACATAGACCGTTACTGTATACCATAGAACTGTTTTTTATGCAAATATTAAAAGACATTAAAACACGCGGAAAAGCTTTGCTTTCCCGCGTGTTTTATCTTGTTTTCTACAATGTTATATTCTCATTAATAATCCCACTGTGGATTTCCATGGTTTTACTGGTGTATACCTTGTCATATCCACCAGTCGCATTTTTCTGTTCTACCGTAATATAATATTCACCATTAGGTACTAATATATAGTATTGTCCTAATTCATTGGTAATGCGATGCGCAATTTCAATATTTAAATGAGCATTATATACACGCACAATAGCACTACGGAGTGGTTTACCTGATTGAGTGATTTGTGCAGTATGCACACCACCTAATCCATATAATGACATAATACCAAGTATCATATATAGACTAGCAATAATAATATTCCAAGTATTTGGTGAAAAATACAAAATCACCATCGAAGTAATAAACCCTGAAACGAATAATGCTTTAAATACAAAATACCAGAATCCTTTGTTATGGGTAAAATATTCTAATATTCCTGCACGTTTTTTCTTTTCATCTTCGTTCCAATCTGTTTCGATTTTATCCATAGGAATATTGAGTGTGAGAATCTGATCTTTGTTTTGGTCATTAATCGTAAAGACTTCACCAAAGTATAAGTCTTTGTACACAATATCTGAACTCTGTCCTGCAAGAATTTGTGATGGGAAACGATAATGAGTTTTATTGGCAATCATTTTATAATTCCCAGGCTTGAGAGCGAATCCATAACGACCTTCCATATCAGTGGTTCGTTGATCGATCTCCTGTCCTGTATCTGCATTAATAATTATTACAATTGCAGGATCAAGAGGTTCTTTACTTTCTGCATCATACACAATACCCCATGGTTTTTTCAGAGCAACAAATGGTATTGTATAAATTACATTTCCAAGTCGAACGAGAAATCCAGGTAGACTACCCATGAGTCCCAGTAATGCCAAAGCAGTAGCAAGTATCGGAACAGTATTATCTGATTTAGTCAGTATAGATGATAATTTATTTATTGTATTAATTACTGCATCAATAGGATTAAGCAAAGGAGGTTCTAAACCAACAGGATCTATTGGTGGGTTTATAATTACCGGACAATCTGCTGTAGTTAATTGTATTCCTGCAATATTAGGACATTGATCTAAAACAAAATTATATTCACTGTTATCAGACGGTGATCCACAACCAGGATCTGCAGGAAAATCTATTAATCCATCTCCATCATTATCAATCAAATCAGAACATGCATATGGACTCACAGGTATAATAGGAGTACATATTCTTGAAACTGCAGTATAGCCAATAGGTATACTGGTTTGTATTCCTGCTATATTTGTACACATATCAGTTGGAGGTAGTGACCCGCCTCCACCTCCTGGAGGGGTCACTACTGTACATCCATGCCAATCAGTTTGTACATGTTTTGTAGATACATTTGGATCAAAATGGATCCATCCATAATTTTGACTCCATGCATATCCAGAAAAATCTCCTGTTGCAGTATCAATAGTTACTCCACCACGAGTTGGATTAAAATTAATCCAACCTGTATTTTGTCCCCATGCATATCCAGATAATACTCCAGAACAGGTATTCGTAATTCCTGCGCGACTCGGATTGAGATTAATCCAGCCAACTGTTTCGCCCCATATCGTACCTGTTACTGCTGTATCAGTTACACTCACCGCTGTTCCATTAGTTGGTTTCCAATTTATTTGATCTTTTGTTAAATCTGCATCCAAATCTAAATCTAAAAATGAAGCCGTGTTATACGTAGCAGAAATAGGTGCAGCAAAAACGTTCGTAGTAAAACTTGAAAACAAAGATAGAGTAATACCTGATACTATTAAAAAATTTTTCAGAGAAATCATAGTGAGATAGTTAATATGAACAGTATATAGGATACACCCTACACTAGGCAAGTTAGTTTTGCCGAAATCAAATGTTTATGATATGCTCGAATCATTATGAAAACAACCATCACTAACCTCCCTAATAGTCGTGTTTCTATCGCCAGTAGTATTACACTAGAAACATTGAATACTTATAAATCAAAAGCCCTCGCTGATTTACAAAAATCAGTTAAAATAGACGGTTTTCGTCCTGGTTCAATCCCTGAAAATGTATTACTCAAGAATGTAGGTGACATTGGACTCATGGAGCATATGGCACAATTCGCATTAACTGATATCTATCCTAAAATTTTATTGGATGAAAAAATCGATGCTATTGGACGACCGCATATTACCTTTACAAAAATCGCTCCTGATACTGATGTGGAATTCACCATCGAAACAGATGTAATGCCTGTCGTAACATTAGGTGATTATAAATCTGTTGCTAAAAAAATAAATGCTAATCCAATCGTCGCAACTGTAACCGACGAAGACGTAGCAGGTGCAGTACTTGAACTCCGTCAGATGCGAGCACATCAAGCCATGCATGATAACGGACACGAACATACTGATCATAATCATGCAAATATTCCAGAATCAGAATTACCTGAATTAAACGATGCATTCGTAAAATCGTTAAGTAGTAGTTTTGAAAATGTAGATGATTTTATGCTCAAATTAAAAAACAATATGACTGTTGAGAAAAACAAAGCCGAAGCAGAAAAACGTCGTATTGAAATGATTGATGGAATTATTGCAGAATCAACCATTGATGTACCTGCGGTGATGACTGATTTTGAATTAGATAAAATGGTAGAACAATTAACAGGCGAACTCGCTAATTCTGGATTAAAGTTTGATGATTATCTTAAAATGATTAATAAAACTCAAGATGAATTACGAATAGAGTGGACAGAAAACGCTAATAAACGAGCAAAAATGCAAATGGTTTTTGACAAGATTTCTGAAACAGAATCTATTAAACCAACTGATGAAGAAATCAATGCAGAAGTTGTAAAAATGATGGAAATGTATCGTGACCACGGAGACATTGATGAAAACCGTGTACGCGCATATGTAATCCAAGTTCTCACCAACAGTGCAGTACTGGCATGGTTAGAAAATCAGAACTAATAGGTTGTAAACTTATAACAAAACACGGGGGAGGCGTAGCCTCCCCCGTGTTTTGTTATTCTTGAAAAATATGGTATATATAAACCATTATGTCATACCTCATACCAACCGTTATCGAAAAAACAAATATGGGCGAACGCGCTTATGATATCTATTCACGATTATTAAAGGAACGCATTATTTTCCTCACTGGTCCAATCGATGCAGATATGGGCAATATCGTTGTTGCGCAGTTGCTTTTCTTGGAAAATGAAGATCCAAAACGAGATATTACATTATATGTAAACTCTCCCGGAGGACACGTTACTGCAGGAATGGCTATTATCGATACGATGAATTTTATTAAATGTGATGTATCTGTCGTATGTATCGGTATGGCAGCATCAATGGGTGCGATGATATTGTCAGCAGGAACCAAGGGTAAACGATATGTATTACCAAACTCTGAAATTATGATTCATCAACCGCTCGGTGGTGCAGAAGGTCAAGCATCGGACATTGCTATCGCAGCAGAAAATATTCTCAAAACCCGCAGCGTCCTCTATAAAATGCTCGCAAAAAACACTGGCAAGACATTGGCGCAAATTGAAAAAGACGCAGATCGTAATTACTGGATGAATGCAGACGAAGCCGTAAAATACGGTATTGTCGACAAGGTTATTAGCAAGAGATAAAACAAATCAAGTAAAACACAGAAACGAAAAAAGGCAATCACAAGTGATTGCCTTTTGCTGAATACAGCTTTTGGTTTTAATCCATTTCTTTTTCTAATTGATTTGGATTTACTTCTTTTTTAGAAAAAGAATCACATTAGTATTCCGCAAAAAGAAAAAAACTTTATGGCATCAAGATTTTTAGATGATATTTCCTGTTTTTTACTTAGATGATTACGTTCTACGAATAAAAAAATACCGAGAAATATCATGATTAGAGCTAACAACCTAATCGTATAGAGTGTTGCTGTAACTTTACCCAAAAAAGATAGAGTTAATAAACCAAGAGTTAAAGCAGAGAGACTTAAGCAGAAAAATATTGCGAGATTTTTAACATAATCATTAGATGATAGTTTCATGAGAAAATTATTTAAAGGTGAATATTTACTACAAAGATATATTAAAATTAATTTAATGTCAATAAAACACACGGAAAAGCTTTGCTTTTCCGTGTGTTTTAATAACTTTGACTTTTAATGAATCACTTTTATACAACCCTATTCCCCATTGCCCATTTTTCCAGTTTTTTATAACTGACATTACCACAGAGGAATTGATTGGTTTCTGTATTAATACAAAACGGTAATCCGTCACAATCAGTCCCTGTATTACCAGTCATTTCTATATAGTTTTCAAACATG
>CAZYHU010000034.1:0-6036 GCA_964647175.1 uncultured Candidatus Saccharibacteria bacterium | reverse complement strand
GTTGTATTGCTATACCTACGCCGAATAAAAACCATACGGTAAATATACTGCGCATCGTTTGTGTGCGAAATCCATCAATAATCGGAGTAAAGGGATTGAGTTTTTTCCAATCAAACGTTTTTGTCTCGTGTGTTGTTGTATGAGTTTCTGGTAGCCAGAGATATGCCAATATCGCATTAATCGTAGCCAATACTCCAACAAAGTAAAACGGTACCGTAGTTCCAAAAGCTCCCAGATATCCACCGATCACAGGACCGATAATAAATCCAATACCAAACATCGCTCCAACCAGTCCCATATTAGCACTGCGTTCCTGTGGTGTTGCAGAAATATCTGCGAGCAGACTCTGTGCTGTGGTGATATTACCTGCAGCAATTCCGTCGATAATGCGTCCGATAAACAACACAGCGACACTGCCTGCTGCTCCGAATATAAACCAACCTACTGCACTGCTGATAATACTGATGATTAATATTGGTCTGCGTCCATACGTATCTGACAATGAGCCAAGTACCGGAGCAGAGAAAAATGATAACAATGCATATATCGTAAACAATAATGTCACGACAATATCGCTGGCACCCAATGACTGCACAAAAAATGGCAATACAGGAATAATAATACCCAGCCCGAGAATATCGAGAAATACAGTGAATAATATGAGGAATTTAATAGATGGTTTTTTCATACAGTACAGAATAACACGCATCAGGGGAAATGCAAAGCATTTCCCCTGATGTTATTAAAGTCGTAACAAGTATTACAATTTTCGAAGGAGCGAAGCCTGTTTGAGGCGTAGCCGAGTTCTGCAGGGACTGAGAAATTTCGTAATACTTGTGCAGACTTGTATAAAACTATTTCGCGATTTTTTCTGCAGTTTCAAAATTGATAGACAATGTTGTCGATGAATCATCCCCGCCAAGTGTCACTCCGTACAGTATTCCCGCACGAGACATCGTTTCGCGATTATGTGTTACGACGACGAGCTGAGTTTTGCGAGACAAGTTTTCAATCATGTCTCCGTATTTGCGACTGTTTACTTCATCCAGTGCCGCATCTGTTTCATCCAATACCAAAAATGGTGGTGGATTTACTTGAGATAATGCGAACAATAGTGCAATCGATGTCAGTGATCGTTCCCCTCCTGAGAGCATATCGAGGTCTTTTACTTTTTTACGTGGTAGGTCTACATCGATTTCAATACCGAGTTCTGATTCTGATTCATCTTCTGCTATTTCAGCTTCTCCTTCGCCTTCTAATTTTTTGCGTTTCTTGGTGACATTAACGAGCGAGAGTTTTGCATTCCCTCCTCCAAACATCAGTGAGAAAAAGTTTTGGAATTCTGTATTGATCAGTTTCACTCCACTGGTAAAATCCTTGGTCAATTGTTCACGGAGTGTCTCGAGTGTAGATTCTAATTCTGTAATGGTTTTCTCTGCATCGGTGATTTCGTTTGCGATATGCGTATCACGAGCAACTGTCTCTGTATATTCATCCATAACCTCACGAGTACTACTGCCGAGATTGTATTCCTCGAGTTTAATTTTTAATCTCTGTATATCAGTATGGATTTTTGTTATTTTGTCACTCGGTAAAATTTCCGATTCTGGCAGTATCGTTGTTTTATAATCGAGCACACTGTCACCAAACAATGCAATAGCATCTACATATTCAGATTCCATAACTGTTCTCTCATGCTGTAATTGCTCTGTCTGGAATTGCAATTTATCCAATTCACGCTCGTGATAGTGTTTTTGTTCTTTATGTGCAGTATTTTGTTGTTCTCGTTCTCGATACTGTATTTGCAAGTCTGCAAGCTGTCTGTCTAATTGATCTAATTGTGTTTGTACTGTTTGTAATTGTTGTTTAATCTCGATTATTTTTTGTTCGTGTTGTGATTTTTGTGATACTAGTTCTACTTGTTTTGTTTCAGTATCAGATGACACATCAGCAATCGGTTCTGCAGGCTGTTCTATGAATGTTTGTTGTAATTGTTTTAGATAGCGCAGTATTGATTGTTTAAAGCCAACAATATCTGTAGCGACCAATGTCGTAATATGAGATTCCAAGTCCTGTAGCCAAGCAGTAATCTGTTTAGCAGGATATGTTTTCTCTGTTGTGGATTGTTTACTGACTACAGGAGCAGACAAGATTTCGAGCATTCCCTCGACACGACCCAGTCCGCGTTCATGTGTATCGAGCTCTGATCTGAGACCAGTAACAGTAGTTCGTAATTGCTGTTGCTCGTTTTTAATCTGCTGTGAATCAGTTTCAAACTGCGTATCTGTCGACACGGTCATCTGACTGTCGATTAATACAACTGCATCGGTGTGCATTTTAATCTTTTGTGTGATGACTTGACCATGGTAATTATTGCGATTACCTGTATGGATAAAATAATCACGATATAAATCACCGAGTTCTGTTTCATAGACTTTTGCTAATTCGATTTTCTCTACTTGTTTTTTGAGGAATTTAATATGCGGAGACAATTCACGACGGAGCGACTCGGCCTCTGATAAATAAGTACGAGATTTTTCCAGTTTTTTCTCTGTTTCGCGAATACGGTAATGATACAGTCGCAGTCCGAGAGACTCCTCGAGCATTTCTCGTCTCTCTACGGCTTTCGCACCCAGTAATCGATCAGCCTCACCCTGAGAGATAATATGATGTCCTGATGTTCCGATGTTTACACTTGCGATTAATTCATGGATGTCTTTCATGCGGACCTCGGTGCCATTGATACGATAGTTTTGTGTTCCGTCGGTAGAGACTTCGCGTGAAATACTGATTTCATCAAAATCAAGTTCCGGACCATTGTTCTCAGCGAAACTTGGTAATTGAAAAAGTCGTTTTGTATTATCAAACGTAATCGTCACCATAGCACGATTCATATGTGCTGTTTTTTGTGAACCTTTGAAAATCAAATCTGCTCCTGTTTTAGAACGCAGAGATTTTGCAGATTGTTCTCCTAATACGAACCGAATTGATTCTACGACATTGGATTTTCCTGAACCGTTTGGACCGACGATTGCGGTTACAGGTTGCGGGAACTCGAAAACAGTCTTTTTAGCAAAAGACTTGAATCCTTGTAATTGCAGTTTTTTAAGTACCAATGACATAGCAAATAATAGATACAGTATACAGGATTTTTTAAACTTGTGCTACTGTAGATTTTATTATTTTTATAAAACAAAACCACTGTAACAGTGGTTTTGTTTTGATTCAAAGATATTTTAAAATGTGGGTGTGGGTGGACTCGAAGCTAGGGCCGCAGAGGTATATCTACGATATTTTTCCATCACTCGTGTTATCCGTCCTAAGTGCGTGTGCCTGGATTCGAACCAGGGACCGCAGAGGTATAAGCTCTGTGCTCTAACCAACTGAGCTACACACGCAAATCTCAACCATGCTGTCGGACTTGGACTCGAACCAAGATAAACGGCACCAAAAACCGTTGTCCTACCATTAGACGATCCGACAATTTACCCCGCCATTGGCGTGGGCTTTCATAACTAGTTTCAACCCCTCAGTCACTCATACTTCGTGACAGCTCCCCTAATCTAGGGGAGCCAAACCTTCGTTTGTAGTACTACGATATATCATCGTAGGGTTGCTCCCCCTTCCGCCAGCTGGCGGATTAGGGGGAGGTGGCACGAAGTGACGGAGGGGGTTGGTTTTAAATCAAAAAGTTACCGGTTCAGTGTATCAAAAATATCAATAAAAGCAAGTTCTATGACTGCTGTCGGCATATTGGTATGACGGAGCAAATCACTAGATTTAATCAATTTTAATAACATTTCTGAATTAATAAACGGGCAACTGGTAGCATATTCTGATAACAATGCTCTCATATCATCGGTACTACTGGCATAGATTTCACCAGCTACACTGGGAGCAAATCGGTACAATATAATCCCGCGTACCAGATGTATACAATTCCCCATCAATACCTCTGGATCGATGCCTTTGGTGGTGAATTGTGAAATCCGACTGATGATTCCTGCGCTGTCACGATTAATCACGCACTGGATTAATTCCAAGGCCTCCTCGCCATTGGTACCCAGTAATGCATACACATGATCAACGGTGATATGAGTCGTCGTTTCTGGTAATTGACTAATCACTCGTTCCAATAATCCCCAAGCATCACGAAACGCTCCACGAGCATGGTTTGCAATGATAGACAATGCATGGGTATCTGCAGTGTAGCCTTCGCTGGTTACACCTCGTTCTAACATGGTTACGAGCACATCATTAGGTGGTTGTTTAAAGTGATATACCTGACATCGTGAAATAATCGTATCGAGGACTTTGTCGATTTCTGTCGTAGCGAGAATAAAGATAACATGTGCTGGTGGTTCCTCGAGAACTTTTAATAATGTATTAAACGAGTCTTTTGTTAACATGTGGACTTCGTCTAATATGTAGACCTTGTACGGAGATAATACCGGCACGGTGAACACCTCTTCGCGTAATTGCCGCGCGTCTTCTACCTTGCGATATGATGCTGCATCGATTTCATAAATATCTATTTCATCTACACCGAGAGCACGCGCAAAAATCCGTGCAGTAGATGTTTTCCCTGTACCACGAGACCCAGTGAACAAGTATGCATGACTCGGTTTACGACTTGCTACGATTTTTTCAAGTGAGCTCACGATCGAGTCTTGACCCAATAATTCTGCAAAAGTATTTGGACGATATTTACGATACAGTGATTGATGATTCATATAAATACCAGTATACCAAAAAAGACTACTTTGTAAAAGCAGTCTTTTTATGTTATAGGACAAGTTTTCGAATCGAAACACACTGTTACATTCTTTGACATAATTTTCGCTCACGCAGAAGTACTTGTTTTTCTGGAATTTATGAAGAAAAAAAGTAGCTTCGCAGTGAAAAGAAAATTATGCAAATAGAGAATGTAACAAAGAAATCAAGAAATTTATAGTGTTTAAACTCTTTTAGAGATGTCTGTTTTTGTTAATGAAACTGTGTACTGATAATCCAGCGGCAAGTATCCCAATACCAGCACCGATAGAACATAACAATATCACAATCATAATTAGATTATCTGTATAATAATGGAGCAAACTAAATCCTCCGAGAAAACTACTTGTTTTTGCGGTAATAATAGCCGTCACAGGATAGAGAATAATCGATGTCAGCAATGCTGCAATGACACCTGTCATAATCCCTGCAACCATAAATGGACCGTGGATGTAGCGTTTTTGAGCTCCAACCAGATGCATCACATGGATTTCTTCACGGTTTGCGTACACAGCCAGTTTTACCATTGAATAAATAATACTGATAGAGAGTAATATAAATACCAATGTTATCGTTCCTACGATATTTTTCACACTGTGAGTGATTGCTGTTAATCGCTCAATAATAGTTTTGTTTTGATAGTAATTTAATCGTTCAATAGCGAGCGATTCATCACGAGTGAGAAAGTCGCCTGACAGTGTTGCTACGATGGCTTCGTATTGATCGGTGTCTTTGGCTCTGATACTGATACTGCCACCGAGTGGATTTGTTCCCAGTTCTGCCAATGCCGCTGTAGTGAGCGCATCGTTTTCATGTTTTTTCATAAAATCAGCGAGCGCCTGTTCACGGGTCGTATATTCAACGGTTGCTACCTGTGGTAATAACTTGATTTTTTCTCCAATGGTTTCGATTTGAGATTGTGGAGCGTTTGGATAAAAATACATATTAATATCCACACGGTTTTTTATCTGAGCGATACTGTAATGCGATCCTGCATTAAAAAATATCATACTGCTGATAATGAACAATGTAATCATCATCACAATCACACCTGCCCATGACAAAAACGCATTACGATAGAAATATAACATTCCACTGCGGACTATTCTCTGTAAATCTGTTTTCATAATATTATAAATCGGTATAGGTACCATTATGGGTATCACTGATAATACGACCTGAATCAAGTGTAATAACTCGTTTATGGAGACTATCTACGACAGATTTATTATGAGTCGTCATAATCACCGTAGTTCCTAATTC
>CAZYHU010000033.1:0-6100 GCA_964647175.1 uncultured Candidatus Saccharibacteria bacterium | reverse complement strand
AATGAGGTTGTTGTCGTGAACTGGGAAAAATTGCGAAGCAAAGAGCGAGAAACTGGCGATTGGAAAAATATTTTAATGAAAGACGGCGAAAAATTGAATTTTCGCGATGTGCTTTCTAAAACTCGCGAACAGCGAAAAGTCATCATGATTATTGACGAAAGTCATATTGGCGCGACTGCCGAGCGAACCAATGAACTACGCGACGAGATAAACGCTGATGTGATTTTGGAAATGAGTGCTACTCCCCGAATTACGCCTGACCCAAGAGATTTGGCGCGCGGAACTGCTGGCTATGTTTTCGTTGAACCGAAAGATGTGATTGACGAAGGAATGATCAAGAAGGAATTGATTATCAATGAAAAGATTGACGAGATAACTGATGACGAGGCAGATTCGCAAGAAGTAGTTTTGCAAACGGCGTATAAAAAACGCTTGGAATTGAAAAAACTTTTTGAAAAAGAAAATGCGAATATCAATCCGCTTGTTTTGGTGCAGATTCCGACCGCCGAAGCTGGCGATGATAAAATAAAAGCGGTGAGAAAGTTTTTAGCGGATAAAGGCATAACCGAACGAAAAGACGGCGTGGGCAACGGCAAACTCGCCATTTGGTTATCGGAGCAGAAATCAGAAACTTTGGATTGGGTGTCCGAGCCAGACAATGAAATTGAATTTTTGATTTTCAAACAAGCGATTGATACGGGCTGGGATTGTCCGCGCGCGCATATTTTGGTGAAATTCCGCGAATCGCACAGCGAAACTTTTGAGATCCAAACTGTCGGGCGTATATTGCGTATGCCAGAGCAAAAGCATTATGCGAGCGAGGACTTGAATCGCGGATATATTTATACCAATGTCCAAAGCATTATCGTCAAAAAAGAAGAATACAATCCGAACATCATCAAACACTTGAAAGCTGTCCGCAAAGAAGTGTATAAACCGATTAAACTGACTTCATACTATAAATCGCGCGCGGATTATGGCGACATTACTTCCAGTTTTACACCTGTGTTTGAAAAAACAGCGTGCGAACATTTTGGCTTGAAAGGCGACCATACAATGTTTGCCCAAAATGTGGCGAAAGTGGAAAAGGAAGGCGTGATTTTGGATGTAAAGAAATATCAGCAAGATATAATCGCCAATGCCAAAATTGAAGGCACGACTTTTGACGAAATAGAAGGCAAAATTGATTCCGCCGCTCGCGCTCGCCTAACTATTGCGGGCAATGATTTGCAAGCATTGTTTGAACAGATTATCAAAGAGCGCCTCAGCTCGTTTAAGAATGTCAAAAGGTCTGTGCCTGCGGTGAAGACAGCGATTTATACTTGGTTTAGAAAATATCTCGGATCAAAAGCATGGCCAGAGGAAATGGCAACAGAAAGCAGTTTGAAGAAATTTTGGCGAGCGCGATTGAGGCATACAAAGCGGTTCGCGAAAAAGAAATTTTGAAGCGCGTAGAAGAAAGCGAGCAATTTTATGATTTTGAAATTGCCAAAGAGAGCTTTTTCAATCAGTACACCGACGAACGCGTGGAGCATGAAAAATTTGTTTATGAGCCGTGCTATTTGTCCGCTTCTCGACTTAATCCCGAAAAGAATTTTGAAAAGTTTTTGGCAGAAAATAGCGATAAAATTGTTTGGTGGTGGAAAAACGGCGAAAACAAACAAGATTATTTTGGCCTTAAATACGAATATCCCGTCGGAGTAATCCATACTTTCTACCCTGATTATCTCGTGCAATTAGCTGACGGACGAATTGGAATTATTGAAACGAAAGATATGGGAGATCGCGACGGCGGAAACTATACCAAAGCCAAAGCAGAAAAATTGCAGGAATATATCAAGGAACAGAAAGGCAAAAAACTTTTCGGCGGTATTGCGATTGAGAAAAGCGACGGCTGGAAAATAAATCAAAAATCGGTGTATGATTGGAGCAAGTGCGAAAAGAACGATTGGAGTGAGTGGGAAAAATTAAAATTCTAGGTGGCGCGCCAGTTTTCAACTGGCACGAAATTCGGAAGCGAAAAAGGAAAGGTTCAAAATCCCGCCCGCATTCCTCCCCAGACCCCTCCTGCGGGCGGGAAGAAAGCCGAGGCGGGGCAATTCCATTCCCCCAGAAAAATAGTTTGCCCCGCCGAGTCCAAATTAGTTTTCAGGATTTTCGTCAAAAAAAGTTCGAACATCAATCAAAAAACACCGCATAAAACAAACGACTCCGATATGTATATATTGGGGTCGTATTGTTTTACTGGAAGTGGGAGATGAGAAGAAAGCTCGCGGTCTACGAAATTCGAAGTATGAGAATTTTGTCGCGAGCGGCGGGGTCGAGCGAGTGAGACAAGATCCGAGCCTGCAAGGCGATGGGATTGTCCACTCGGGTGACCGAATCTCACCACTTCCGCATAAAACAAACGATGAGTTATTATTAAAAGCGAGACACTATCTCGCTTTTAATGTACAAAACCACAAAATTAGTGTACAGTAGAACGCATTATGAATCACGGGGAGATTATTATTAGATTTGAAAAAGTCTCATATGAATATGGCGTGAATAAACCAATATTAGATGAGGTTGATTTTACTGTGCGCAAAGGAATGAAGGTTACCATTATGGGACAAAATGGAGCAGGGAAATCAACATTGTTTTCACTGATTACTCGTACTCGCGAGCCAGAGGACGGTCGCGTTATTATCAACGATAAACTCACCGTTGCATTATCACGCCAAGTAATCCCACGCGATGAAATGGATCTCACCGTGCGCGAGTTTTTCGCGAAATGTTTTTCTGAAACGATCTATGATATTGATCCTCGAATTGATGATGTACTTGAAACAGTAAATCTCGTCGGACATGAATCAGTCCACGACCGTATTATTAAATCATTTTCTGGTGGACAACAGGCGCGTATACTATTAGCATCTGCACTCATTACAGAACCTGATATATTACTGTTGGATGAGCCGACCAATAACTTGGACAAAGACGGAATAGCCCACCTGACTGATTTTATTAAATCGTATAAAAAAACGGTCATGGTTATTTCCCATGATGCAGAATTCTTGAACTCGTTTACCGATGCAGTGTTATATCTCGATGTATATACTCGCAAAATCGAACAGTATGTCGGAAACTATACGGATGTGCGTGATCAGATTACTGCGCGTATGGAACGAGAAAATCGTGCTAATGCATTACTGTCAAAACAAATCCAAGCCAAGAAAGATCAAGCCAATGCATTCGCCATGAAAGGAGGAAATCTCCGTGCTGTTGCGAAACGCATGCGAGACTTGGCAGAGGAATTGGAATCAGAAAAAGTAGACATTCGCAAAGAAGATAAAACGATTAAGCAATTTACCATTCCAGCACAGACTGATATCAATGGTGACATTATAACATTTACCAGTATTCCTATTTTGAAACGCGGAATACCAAAACAGGTCAAGTTTGCATTAAAACTACGCAAGAATAAACATCTCCAATTATCAGGTCCAAACGGTATTGGTAAAACGACATTACTCGAAGCTCTCGCAAATGGGACTACCGATGGTGTTACGATACTCGACGGTATCCGTGTTGGTTATTATCGTCAGGATTTTGGGACACTTGATTTTAATCAAACAGTCTATCAATCATTATCTGAAACTGCATTGGCTGTCAGTGGTAAAATAGATGAACAACATATCCGAGCTGTTGCTGCAGGGTTTCTGATTACGGGGGATATGGTACATACAAAAATCGGCAGTCTCTCAGAAGGACAAAAGGGACTGGTTGCATTTGCAAAACTGGTACTCACTGAACCAGGTTTGCTCATACTCGATGAACCAACAAACCATATTAATTTCAGACACTTGCCAGTCATTGCGAAAGCCTTGGATACTTATCTGGGGGCAATGATCGTTGTATCACACGTTCCAGAATTTATGCATCAGATTCGTATTGATGAGTATATTGATTTAGGGGAATTATAAAAAACAAACCATGCGTGGGCGAAGCCCGCGCATGGTTTGTTTTTTATAAGTATTACCCAAACCACTCTGATTCTGGTTTTCCTGCATAGATAACGCGTTTAATTTTAAACTGTTCGTTTTCGTATACCGCATGGGTGATTTTAATACGATTATTTTCTTTATCAAAAAAGTACAACATTGGCCATGGGCTATACGCACGATATTTACGCCACAGCGTGAGCGGATCATCAGTGTATAGATGTACTAATCCGTCGTCTTTACTGATTTTACCACAGTGACTGGAATGTGTTTCGTCTTGGTCTGTTGTTGTTACGGGTAATCCTTGATCAAGGGTCTTAAACAATTCTACAACAGCCTCCGTGCCGAGAGGGATCAATGTATCTCGTAGAGACTCTGTAGTTTCATTACCATCTAATGCCACCGTTCGTGTAGATACGATTGGACCTGCATCCAGTTTAAATACCATTTTCTGTAGTGTTATTCCTGTTTCACTATCTCCGTGCAGTATTGCAGATTCTGCGGGTGTCGCCCCACGGTATTTTGGGAGTAGGGAATAATGGATATTATAGGTTCCGTTTTGCGGAATATCGATCAAGGCTTGGGGCAGTATTTTACCATATGCTACTACCAAAAATACGGTGACTGATAATTGCTCTGTAATAGATTGCAACTCTTGCACTACCTCTCTTGTAATTTTCTCGGGAGTCATATAGGGGATACCATTTTCTATTGCCCAGTCTTTCACAGGGCTCGCTGTCATTACCTGTTTTCGTCCTACAGGTTTGTCAGGATTGGTAACAATATATGCAGGTAACAATCCAGATTGTTTTAATAATTGGAGCGTACGACTGGCCGTATCAGGTGTGCCAAAAAATATAAAAGGAGTGTGCATAATTATGATTGATTAAGTTTTTTTCTTTGTTCTATTACATGAGCAATTTCGAGACTGTGCTGGTGTTTCTCTGCTTCAGTCATTTCCTTGATATCGTGTGCATGATCGATAAACAGTATTCCATGTAAATGATCTATTTCATGTTGGAATATTTGTGCTAATAATCCTGTTCCTGTTTCTGTAAATTCACGACCATGTTCATCATATGCTCGCACGGTTACAGACTGGTATCGTTTTGTAGTTCCATAGATATGACGCACGGACAGACAGCCTTCGCCAGGGAATTTCTTGCGAACTTTTCCGGTTTTGATAATTTCTGGATTGATATATACACGATCGGGACTGCGATTTTCACCGGTGTATTTATTAATTGCGTCATAGACAAATCCCGCAACCATAAAAATCTGGAGTGAGATATCGATTTGTGGAGCCGCCAATGCAACACCGTCCCCTGATTCATATAGAGCTGACTTCATAGCAATGAGCACTTGATCCAAGTGTTTTTTATCAGTCACAGAAAATACCACAGGCTCTGCAGATGCACGGAGGGTAGCATGTGGTTCATGAATAATGGCGTGTTTCATATTAGAATACAGTATACATAATTATACAGATTTTTAAAGGGGTATTTGACATTATTTGCAATCTCTGTTTTTCCACAGATTTTCGCAAAATAGACGGAAATAGCCAGAGAAAACACTTGCATTTTTTCAGAGTTCGTGTATGATGACTCTTATCTCAAATTTTGTTTGAGAGGTAACGAATACCTTGTCAAAAAAATACTTGTTTACACTGTTTATGGGTAACTATAGATAGATGTGAAACAAGACCTAATATCCATACTACGGAGGTAGTGTGGATCATCATACAAATTTTTTTTCTAACAAATATTGATTTTAAAAAACTTGTCTATTTCTCAATAAATTCTGTTTAATTATTTTTTTAATTCCAGTCAGACAAAAATGATAATCCGCGTATTATACATTCTTTTGTTCTGTTTTCGATAAGATATACCTCGGTATATTTTCTAGTAGAGTTTGATCCTAGCTCAGGATGAACGCTGGCGGCGTGGTTAAGGCATGCAAGTCAAGGGGGCCCGCAAGGGCAACCGGCAAACGGGGTAGTAACGCGTGGGAATGTACCCAAGAGTCATGAACAACCTGTCGAAAGGCAGGCTAATACATGATGGTCTCTACGGAGTAAAGATTTATCGCTCTTGGAACAGCCTGCGAGGTATCAGCTA
>CAZYHU010000032.1:0-6103 GCA_964647175.1 uncultured Candidatus Saccharibacteria bacterium | reverse complement strand
ATTGATAAACAAGCTATCTATAAATTACTCTATAAACAAATTCCTGCAGGATCGTTTTCTACACCAGAACTCGTAGTCGTTTCGGCACCAATAACCGACATACAAACTAATGAAACACAGGGCACCAGTTATTTCGCCAGTTTGATATTTTTTAAACAATTAGATATTCAAAACTATATTCGTGAATATATATTTCAAACTCGTTTTCCACTCATATTTTCAAATACAGATGATATACAGATTACACTCGCTCAACCTGTATTTATAAATGCAAAAACACCATTGGCAACGATTCCTGTGCAATTATCCGGTGATTTTAGTGCTGTCAGTTATATTAATCCTGATACAGTCAGAGATTTGTCAGCAGGAATACAGCGATCATTATGCAGAAAAACATTGGAACAAAACGATACGATTGGTATCGACCGTGCGCTCTGTCATGTAATTCCGATATGGCGATTAAAAACTTCTGATGGGGAACATAAAATTACGGTAATATTAGATAAATAATGAATATATAAAAAAAGACTAAAACAGGGAAAATGCTCCGCATTTTCCCTGTTTTACTGAATATGCAAACAGAGTACTAATTAGGGCGTAGTAATTTGACAAAATACCTTAATTTTGTTAGACTCTGTCAGTCTTACTCTCAATTATCTAACACGAGAGTATCCATTACCATAGAGATGTTTCATACGGTGTGTCGCACTGGTGGAATCGTTACCTCTATGAAGAGACATAATTATAACAACTATTATATAGCTATGACACGATCAATATACAAAGGTCCCTACATTGATGTAAAACTCATGAAAAAAATAGCAGGAAAAAAACCACTGGAAACAGGGGTTATTAAAACTTGGGCGCGTGCGTCACAAATCACTCCTGAAATGATTGGGTTTACATTTGGTGTCTACAACGGTCGAAAACATATCGAAGTTCTCGTTTCAGAGGATATGGTGAGTCATCGTTTAGGAGAATTTTCTCCAACGAAAACATTCCATCGCCACGGAGGTAAAATGCAAAAAGAAATTGACCAAAAGAAACGAGATTCTGAAATTGCAGCCGCTAAAGCAGCTAAAGCCTCAACAGCAGCAGCTCCAAAGAAAAAATAATCTAACTATCTATTTATATGAAAGCAGAATTATCACAATACCGTCAATCTCCTCGAAAAGTCCGCCTCGTTGCGAATCTTATCCGTGGGAAAGCCGTTGCTACAGCATTAGCTGAGCTAAAATTCTTGGAAAAGCGTGCAGCACTTGTTTTCACTAAACTTGTTCGTTCTGCGATTGCTAATGCTTCAAACAACTTTAACGTTGGGAGTGAATCATTATTTATCAAGAATCTCGCCGTAACCAAAGGTCCAACATTGAAACGAATGATGCCTGTCTCACGAGGGAGTGCACACCGTATCAATAAACGAACATCTATTATCAGCCTGGAACTTGCTCAAAAATAATTTATGTCAAAAGTAGTTCACCCTTATGCACTCCGGTTACCACTCATCCGTGATTGGAAATCACGATGGTTTAAAACTGGTAGTGAGTACCGCAATACACTCATTGCTGATACTAAAATCCGTGCTTACCTTGAGAAAAAATTAAAAACGGCTTCAGTTGCTGATATTGAAATCGAACGAGGACCTAAAACAACTCGCATCGTTATCCATACTGCTCGTCCTGGTGTTATCATCGGACGCAGTGGAGAATCTGCAACCGTACTCCGTACTGACCTTGCAACATTTATGAAACGAGAAAAGCTCGAAATTTCAGCTGATCTTAAAATAGATATTGTCGAAGTCACTAACCCTGATGCTAATGCGACTATCATTGCTCAATCAATCGCTGAAATGCTCGAAAAACGCATGACATTCCGTCGCGTATTAAAGCAAACAACTGAAAAAGTAATGGCTGCTCGTGGTGTTAAAGGTGTCAAAGTATCCCTTTCTGGTCGATTAGGAGGTGCTGATATGGCTCGTCGTGAAGAACTCAAACTCGGAGGAATCCCTCTACAATTTATGCGTGGTGATGTAGACTACGGTACTGCAACCGCTCGCATGACTTATGGAGGAGTAGGAATCAAAGTTTGGATCTATCGTGGTGATACATTAGCGAACAAATAAGACTCATTCTATAACCTATTTATGTTATTCCCTAAAAAAGTAAAACACCGTAAATGGCAGACCGGACGTAAATCACCCGAAGCGTTACTTTCAACGAAAGCAACTCGTGGAACAAAAATCCAATTCGGTAGTTACGCTCTCCGTGCTACATCTCCTGCGCGTGTAAAATCAAATCAAATCGAAGCTGCTCGTAAAGTAGTTTCACGTACTGTAGGAAAACTGGGTCGTTACTGGATTAGACTCTTTCCTGATCGTCCTATTACTGCAAAACCTGCAGAAGTAGGTATGGGTAAAGGAAAAGGAGATCCACAAGGATTCTGTTTCGAAGTAGAACCAGGTCGTATTATGTTTGAAGTCGACGGTGTACCAGAAGCAGTAGCTCGTGAAGCATTGCGCAAAGCAGGTTGTAAACTCCCTGTAACCGTACGTATTATTAGCCGAAATGACATGTAATACTATGGAACAAACATCTATGAACAAAATGCCAAAAACATTAACTGGTGTAGTGGTATCTGATAAAATGCAAAAAACAATCGTGGTCAAAGTTGGTCGCTATGTAAAACATCCGAAATATCATAAATTTATGAAAATTTCTAAACGTTACAAAGCTCACAACGAAAACCAGACTGTCGCTATTGGAGATACTGTTACTATTGTTGAATGTCGTCCATTATCGAAAGATAAACACTTTATATTATTAGCCAAATAACTTAACACTTATGATTCAAGTTGGAACAAATGTAGAAATTGCTGATAACACCGGTGCCAAGAAAGCGCGAGTTTTCAAAGTACTTGGAGGATCTAAACGTCGTTATGCTTATGTTGGCGATATTGTTATCCTCTCAGTAAAATCTGCAGAACCTCGTAAACCAGTCAAGAAGAAAGGAGTCCACCGAGCCGTAGTCGTACGTCAGCGTACTGCACTTCGTCGTCGTGATGGATCGTATATTCGGTTTGACGAAAACGCTGTAGTTATTTTAGACAAAGGCCAAGAACCAAAAGGTGGTCGTATCTTTGGGCCTATTCCTCGCGAAATTAGTGAACTCGGATACCAGAAGATTGCTTCTCTGGCTCCCGAAGTAATATAGACTCTTATGAAAATCAAGAAAAACGACGTCGTAGTCGTGCTCCGTGGTAAAGATAAAGGAAAAACAGGAACTGTTATTAAATCTATTCCAGCTGATAATATGGTTATCGTAGAAGGTGTACACATGGTTAAAAAAATCAAACGTGCAACTACTCGTAATGAAAAATCAACTGTTATTGAAATGGCATATCCTATCCCAGTCTCTGCCGTAGCATTACTCGATAAGACAACTAATAAACCGACTCGTATCGGACACACAGTTGTAGATGGTAAAAAGTCTCGTATCACTCGCAGTAGTAAATCAATAATTTCTTAAGACTTATGAATAATACTCTCAAAGAAAAACAAATAGCAAGTTATGATGCATTAAAATCAGTGTACGGTATTACGAATAAACTCGCTGCACCTAAAATCCAAAAAGTAACGGTAAACGTTGGTATTGGATCTGGGATGAAACGAGACCGTAATCGTAAAGATCTCGTAATTGATCGTATTGCAAAAATAACTGGTCAAAAACCTGCGCTCCGTGGTGCGAAACAATCAATTGCAACCTTTAAAATCCGTGCTGGAGATCCAGTCGGAGTAATGGTTACATTACGTGGTAAACAAATGTGGTCATTCTTGGACAAGTTAGTGCATATTGCATTACCTCGAACAAAAGACTTCCGTGGAATTACTCGTTCATCAGTTGATAAATTAGGTAATATGTCTCTCGGTATCCGTGAACATACTATTTTCCCAGAAGCCAGTGATGAAGAAATCGTAAATGTATTCGGTATGTCTATTGTTATTACAACAACAGCAACAGACCGTCCTACAGCTATGGCATTTTTCGAATTCCTCGGTTTCCCAATCAAAAAAGAAGAAGAACCTAAAAAACGTTCTACCCGTCGCAAGAAATAGTCTCAAACTACAAACAAAACAAAAGCGCGAATTACCTACGGTAATTCGCGCTTTTGTTTTGTTTGTGTGAGGGGTAGCTGAAAGAAAGGTTGGTATGCTATACTGTATTGCATATGAATTTAGAACCATTACAATCTGTATTTACCGGAGACATAGAAAACACTACAGAAATATTGGAAAAATATTCCCACGATGCGAGTTTGTTTTCTGTGATGCCAGAGCTAGTTGTTTTTCCGAAAACTGCAAATGATATTGAACAATTAGTACGATGGGCAAATGAGCAACATACTACATCAGAGACTTCCAGAATTAGTCTCACGATGCGAGCTGCAGGAACTTGTATGTCAGGTGGTTCGCTCAATACCAGTATTATTATCGACACAACACGGTATATGAATGCTATCGTGGAATTAACGGATGACTATGTTCGTATGCAACCCGGTGTAATGTATCGAGACTTGGAAACAGAAACATTAAAACGCAATCGTATCATGCCATCATATACTGCCAGTAAAAATATCTGTGCTGTTGGTGGGATGTTTGGGAATAATTGCGGTGGAGAAAAAACATTAAAATATGGCAAGTTAGAGAACTTTATTTTGGAGACGAAATGTATTTTTACCGATGGTAATGAATACACAGTAAAACCATTGAACAAGACAGAGTTAGAACAAAAAATATCCCAAAACGATTTTGAGGGAAATCTCTATAAACAAGTTTGGGAATTACTACAAGGGAATACAGAACTTCTCATGAATGCAAAACCTCGCGTTTCTAAAAACTCGGCAGGATATTATCTCTGGAATGTATGGAATCCTGACACAGGTGTATTTGACTTGAACAAGCTCCTCGTAGGGTCTCAGGGGACACTGGGAATCGTTACCGAGATGGTATGGAGATTGGTCCCAGTAGAGCCTGTTTCTAATGTATTGGCAATTTATATTCCTAATCTCGATAGATTGGGGGAATTGTCTGTACAACTGGCCAGTTTCAAACCAGACAGTATTGAATCGTTCGATGATCACAGTTTGAAATTAGCCTTTAGATTTTTCCTTGACTTTTTAGCGTCTATGGGATTATGGCAGTTTATTAAGCTCGGATTTGCAATGATACCAGACGGGATCAAGATTCTCACGGGTGGTATTCCGAAACTGATTGTTCTGGTAGAGGTATGCGGTCAAACAGAAACAGAGGTTTCAGAAAAATTAACAACAATAGAACATTCGATCAAGGGTTTTAACTATAAAACACATATCTGTAAAAACAGTAATGAAGCCGACAAGTATTGGCGTATCAGACGAGAGAGTTTTAACTTGCTCCGTAAACATGTTGCTGGTAAACGCACTGCGCCATGTATTGATGATATTATTGTCAGCCCTGCAGATTTGCCTGTATTTTTACCGAAAATTATTGCACTACTCGATGCTACTGGATGTGTGTATACCATAGCAGGTCATGTAGGCGACGGGAACTTTCATATTATTCCATTACTTGATATGAAACTGGATGCATCACGAGATTTTGTAATCAATGTATCACGACAGGTGTATGATTTAGTGATTGGTTTGGGTGGATCTATTACCGCAGAACATAATGATGGTATTATGCGTACACCGTTTTTAGAACAAATGTACGGTAATGATGTTATTGAATTATTTAAACAAACAAAACATGCTTTTGATCCGAGTAATCTATTGAATCCAGGGAAAAAGATAGGAGGAACCTTTGCAGCAATAGAAAAATATTTAGTCACAAAATAACCAGTCTGTACAGACTTGGTTTTTTGTTTGGGATTAGAGTATACTAATGGTAAATTATTACATAAAATTCAATCGGTTAAATATGAAAAAGTTTTTTAAAAAAACATGGTACTTTTTTAAGATTATGTTAGTATTAAAGTTTTTATTCATCCTAAAAACAGATAATACACAAGATGAGAAAAAAGTAGCTAATATATCCAGTATAAGCGTTCTTTAATAATCAATATTTAT
>CAZYHU010000031.1:0-6151 GCA_964647175.1 uncultured Candidatus Saccharibacteria bacterium | reverse complement strand
ATAAAATTAAGTAGTCTTTTGTCGTTTTACCTCGTAACATACGAGCGCAGCAGAAACAGATGCATTGAGTGATTCTACATCATGTTCCATTGGAATACTGATTAATGTATCACAATGTTCGCGAGTTTTAAATCTGATACCTTCGGCTTCATTACCTACGATAATCGCATTGTTCCCACTTGAAAAATCATAATGCCAGATATCTGTTGAGCCTCCGTATTCGATAATGTTTTCAGGGGTTGCAAGTCCTGCAATCCAGAAACGATATTCTTTTAATTTTGTGATTGTCTGATTGATGTTTCCTACTTGGATAATCGGAATACGTCCTACTGTTCCTGCACTGGTTTTATATACGGCACTGGTTACTGGGGCTTGGTTTAATTCTGCTACGATAATTGCATCAATACCACTGGCTGTACTACTGCGAACGATTGCACCAAGGTTTGAAACATCGGTGAGATGATCCAGTATCAATATCGTAGTACTGTCGATCGTTTCATCTGTTTTTTTAAACCCTACAGATTCAGATAACCAAGTATCGAGATTAGTATATTCAAACGGTTTAGATAATGCGAGAATTCCTTGATGATTTACATCGTCTTCGAGGAATTTTTTAATCTGTTTATCATCAATACTGTTTACAGGGATTTTGTTTTCTTTGGCAAGGTTACGAATATCTGCAAAGGCTTCTTGTTTTACGGTTTCACGAATATAGACACGGATAATACGCCCTGGTTTATGGAGTAGGGCTTCCTCGATCGGTTTACGACCATAGATGAAAAAATCTTTTGACATAATAGAAGTACTATATCATAGAATGGATAAATAAGACAGGGCTAAAAATCAAGTAATTCAAGTAACAAAAAAGGGCGAACATGCAAGCATGTTCGCCTTTTTAAACCAAGTTATTTAATTGTTTTCGGCTTATTCAGTTTTATCATTCCACAATAATCCATGATTACGAGAATTGGATAGGTTGGATCAACCTCCCACCATCGTTTAGAAAAACATGGATCTTTTTCATATGCATGATGATTATTTTGAAATGTTTCTCCCATCATTAGAATCCCTGTAAACGGAGTGTTTGTTGATTTATCAGGAGTTTTGTAATTTCTGTAGCCATATTTATGTCCACACCAATTCACAATCGCTCCATGGATAGGACCCATAAACCATTGAATAGGAAGCAAGAGAACTAAATAGGGATTACCTCCTAATACGAGAATACCTTGGATGTATACAAAAGAGTACACTGTTCCCCAGATTACACGTATAGTATAATTATTACCAAATCGATCAAGTGATTCCCAAACCGGCATTGTTTCATACAAGTCTGGAAACTCATTTTTGTAATACTTTGGATATCTGCATAATTTTCCATAAATCTCTCCGGTCGTTTTCATCATATGAAATACGTCTTCAAAAAAATAAGGTGAATGCGGATCTCGCTCTGTATCAGAGAACTTGTGATGTTTCCGATGCATAATTGCATAGGCTCGTGGAACAAGAAACGAACTGCCCATACTAAACCATGTGAGGAAATAAAATACACGTTCCCAAAATGGGGGCATACTCATCATATGATGAGTCGCATATCTGTGAAGAAAAAAGGTGTGAAAAAACAGCGACACAAACCAATGTGTAGCAAAGAAAATCAATATGAGTTCCATAATTAAAAATTTAAAGTTACAGTAATATTTAAAATCACTGTACCATAAAACTTTGATTTTTCCTATAAATTGTGTATATTCTATATAGTTTTTAATAATAAAAACATTGTCGGATCGTCTAATGGTAGGACTGCGGTTTCTGGTACCGTATATCTAGGTTCGAGTCCTAGTCCGACAGCTTTGGAAATAAATCGACAATAGGGTGGTTTCAGGTCACCGTAATCTCTGGTTCGAGTCCTAGTTCCCCAGCTTTGTATGGAATATCAAATCTAAAAGCGCGAAATCGTAGATTTCGCGCTTTTAGATTAAAACGGATCTGAATAATCAGTAAACAAGTCATTTGAAACTACCGGACCTGTCATCGTAATCCGTTCATAGACAGCACGGGTTGTTTCTACATCGCGAGCACAATAATCACAAATTTCCTGTACTTTGTTATCCTTGAAAAATTGCCAGACCTCACTGCCGTCGATGCCGACTTTGGGAGTCGGAATACCGAGAGCGAGCGCAATATGTTCGAGTCCTACCTTGGCAGATCCCCAATTGCCCCATTCTTGCATCGTATCAAAAATCGGTAGATTACTATATCGCGAGAATGAGAGATACTTGACCATATCCCATGGTTTTTTGCCGAATTCTTGGAATCTGTTCCATGATGGTTTTACACCGAGCACGATAGATCGTTGGAGGATGAAACGCAGATCAAAATCCATCACATTATGTCCGATAAATAAATCACACTGCCCTGCAACATGCCAAAAATCTTGTAATGTTTTTATTTCGTTATCGGGATTACAAATCACCCGTACTGGATCACTGTTTACCGCATACGCAATACACAATATCCGACCAAATGATCCGTCTAATCCTGTCGTATTTACAAAACTGTCAAAATCACCAAAATCCAAAACTGCCTCATCATGAGTGATGTTTTTATCTCGCATTTTTTTCTCGATTTTACGATTATATAAATATTCTAATGCTTCTCTGGTTTTCGGGACACTCACATCAGCAGGGATTGTTTCAATATCCAGTACGAGTTTTTTCATATATGCTCAGTATATACTAAAAGCCATAAAATGAAAATTTTTCATGGCTTTTAGTTATAAAATCAAGGAATTACGGTAATCGTCACTGATTGATCCGTATAATTTCCAGCTAAATCAAACACTCGTAATGTAAGTACTTGTTTACCTGTTTCAGAAAATGGAACAAATACCTGATTACCTACTGGTAAAAAATAAATGTCCGATTAAATCAATATAATAATTACGCTGAACACCACTCTGTACGTCATCTGCATTAAAAGAAAATCGAACAACTGAACCTACACGAACTTGATTTTCTGATGTAGTAATAGAAATAATTTCAGGAGGTGTAAAATCGGATTGTATTTTATAATGCGCAACAGGCCCTCCGGCTGTTGATTGTAAATGGAAATAAGAAATTCCTTCAGATTTTATTGGTAACGAAACTCGATTATCATGAATAATGATACCCTGACTTGGCACCGTAGTTGGGTTTTTATCTATACTATAACGATATGAGGTATCCTTTGGTCCTAACCAAACAAAATTTGCTAGTTTTTTATTGTACCATCTACTCTCATTGGGGTGTGTTGTTGAATAGAGAATAAAATTTCTTGCACCTTGTTTAGATTGGTCGAGGCTAAAATTATCAACACGATAACTACCACTCTGTGCAATACGTAATACATCGGTTCCTAATCCATCATCTGCCAAAACTTTAGTACCTTGTAAATTAAAAGTAAAATCAAAAGTACCTACTGCAATAGGAGTAGCTATTATTTTACCGAGTGATACTGTTTTTTCTCGAGATACCTTTGGATCGATAATCATGCAACTCAATATAATTTTACCGTTAATAGAATCAATTGTTTTTTCTATTACATGAGAACATGCTGAATTATTAGTATCGAGTTCATTTATTTCTACTTTTGTAGGATCAAAGACAAGTTCTATTTCAGCAGCATTAATTATTTCATCACCCGTTTTTACAAGAACATCAAACACTTGCTCTGACTGGAGTGAATAAATCCCCCAACTTGGTTCTAATTCTATAGTTGAATTATATAATGTATAAGGTACATATCCTATAGTAGGATATCCTAAATTATCAATATAAAAAATTCCATAGAAAATACCAAGTAACGGAATTAATGAAATCCCTAACCAAAGAAAATAATGTTTTCCTTTCTTTTTGCATGATCCATGATATCGGATCATAGAATACATAAATAATAACCCTGCACATACTGCTAAGAGTATGTTTGCCATATTGGTAACATCTGGTCTCGGTATAAATAATAATGCTCCACCAGGTGATTGATCTAATCCTTTAAAAACAATATTTTTTACATAGAAAGCCTGTCCATTTTCTATGTAAATTGTTTTATTAGTCATTCCAGAATCAATCCATTCTGAACCTGTTGAAAAATAAGAATAGAGTATCTTATTTATTTTATTGTCTGTAAAACTAGATCCATATACTCCGGCTTGTTTTGTATAGAAAACTACATGCGTACCCTTTGATAAAAATCTGTTTTTAAATTCTTGTGCATATTGATCGTTTAATAAATAGTTTGCAAATAATCCTCCTACCATACGGCCATTGTTCCAAATCGGTCTCCCTGTCGTCATAAATAACTGATCATAAAATCCTGACATTTCTATACTTTCTGCAGACAACCCCTTTGCAACAATTCTCCCAACAGGTGCTGTTAAAAACACATTATCACCATATCGTTCTGAACTCATTGTTCTACTGAGAATTACCCCTGTCCCATCAGTAACACCCATGAGGCCGATGTTTCTTTTTTCCTTTTCTTGTTTTGTAATAGTAATCAGTTCGTCTCTGTTTTTAGCAATCAGTTCTCGTAATAAAACAGGTGATTGTGCAACTTCATCTCCTTGTTTTTTTAAATGGGCAATATCATGGTTTATTCCATTTTGAAAAACACGTACTTGATTTTGTGATACCAAATAAATATATCCATACCCTACTACATGAATCAATGCGTATAAACTCACCATAATAATGACTGATACGAAAAACCCATGTAATAGATTTTTTACAGGAGTAACAAAATGATATTTTTTAGAAAAATATTTAAACATAGAATATGAAATACTTCTCTAATAATAGTAACATACTGTTTGAGAGATACAATAGATTATTGAATACATCAAGATTAGTGGTAATTCTGGATATGTGTCATAACACAATTATAGTAGTACTATGTCAAAATTAGGTATACACTGTATCTATGGAAAATAAAACACTGGCTATTGTTCTCGTAATTGTTGCTGTCTTGGGACTTATGATATTTTTTATCACACAAAAAAATAAAACTGATACCACACAAACACCAAGTCCTATAACCACTGATACATCTATTAAAACTGAGACTACTATCCCTAGTACTCCTGCTGTTGTAGTGCCTGTGAATCCAGAATTTCCTCAAACAGGATATCAGCCTAAATAATTAATCTAATATAAAACTACTGCACAGTATGCAGTAGTTTTATATTAGATTTTTTCTGTAAATACTACCAGTCTGGATTTATGAGTTTGTAGTACAGGATCCCAAACACCATCACAGGTAATCAAGTTAAGTCTCGATAAACCATCAGATGATGTAAAAATCTCTGTAGTATCGTTGTCCATCAGATAATCTCGGATACTACGAACAATGAATCTATGTGTACTACCGCCTGTATCAATAACCTCGACAATATCACCAATAGCTATACTATGTAGTTCTGTAAACACTGCACTGCGTCCACCTGTCCAGTTTACATGACCTGCCAGTACTGCACTGCCCTGATCCCCAGGATGTGCTCCATACTGATACCAACCAACGTCTTCGATATTGCTGGGTACTGCCATTGCATTATCGACTACTCCAACAGATTCAATATCAGCATAAATACCAAGTCTCTCAATTGAGAGTTTTGCGGGTAGTGTATTGTGAGACCACAATCTCATATCTGTTGTGGTACTCCAGAGCCCTTCTTGTAATGCAAAGGCGAATATAAAAACTATAAACAATATACTCACTGAAATTATTTGTATTCTATGTTTCATTATATACAGTATACTCCTACAATAGCATATCTCATAAATTCCATTATGAGATATGCTATTTGAGAAATACTCGAGATATGTGTATACTAAAACTATATGGAACAAATATATAAAAGATATAAAACTTGGAGATATAAAAATACCTTTTTCTTGATACTTAGTTTAGTGGTACTTTTTTATATTACTGACACTGCTATTGGAATACATGCTATAAATACAATTACAAGACTTGGATATATAGGTTCTTTTTTTACAGGTATTTTCTTTGTTTCTACTTTTACTGTTGCTCCTGCGAGTATTGCTCTGTTCAATTTTGCGCAAGTATATAACCCTCTTATGATTGCATTCACTGCTGGGATTGGTGCAGTTATTGG
>CAZYHU010000030.1:0-6260 GCA_964647175.1 uncultured Candidatus Saccharibacteria bacterium | reverse complement strand
GAGTATAGTATACACTGATTATATTTTTTTGTCAAGGTATCTAATACATAAGGGGTTTTGCTGCGCAAAACCCCTTATGTGTTTACTTGTTATTGCTTTATTTTCTGGACTGTGCTATATTCTGTGTACTTATGGCTAAAAACATCGAAATTATTGCTCACGCAAATGAATCTGCTACTAATGTATTACGACGCTTTATCAAAAAAGTTCGTACTGCAGGGTTCCTCCAAGTAGTTCGTGGTAAACGTTACTTTTCTCGTGACGAGTCAACACTCCGCCGCAAGAAAAGTGCTATGCACCGAATCGCAAAAGGAATCGAATACGCAGAGATTTATAAATCAGGTAAAACAATGGAAGAATAGCCATGGTAACGAGAGTTTCTCAAAACCTAACTATCATTCGCAAAACAAGTGGCAAGTCTCCTGACTTGCCTTTTGTTCGTATAAAAAATGAAATCTTGGGACGAGATTATGATCTCACATTGGTATTCCCTACTCTGACAGAATCAGTACAGCTCCATAAACAATGGAAACAAAAAAATGACCCTGTGAATATATTATCATTCCCACTCGACGATACGACTGGCGAAATGTATATCACGCTCGGCAAGATTAGAACCACTGCGCGAGATTTCGGATTAACGTATCATGAAATGCTCACGTATGTATTTATTCACGGTTGTATTCATCTATTGGGAAACGATCATGGAGATCATATGGATATGCTCGAGAAAAAATGGTGCAAGTATTTCAAAACCAAGTACCCGTATTAACGGGTTTTTGTTTTTGAAATATATATTAAAATCCTCGTCGACAGTACACTTTGTATGAGTACTTGCGCAGGCGGGTAGCCGAGCAGGAACAAATTTTTCACGAGAAAAATATTGTGTTACTCAGACAAAGTCGTACTGAGTAAGAGGGTTTTAATATACTAAAATTTTATTTGCAAAAAACTCATAAACGCTTTATAATGACTTGTAATTTATGACTGATGGAAACAACACAATTGTAGGTATTGATATTGGATCTAAAAATATCCGTATCGTACAAGCCACCCCAGCAGGTACTACTGTACACATGCCACGTATTTTAGGAGTAGCTAAATCAAGTAGTGAAGGCATGCATCATGGATATGTTATCAATCCTGATGAGACCGCTCGCTCTATCAAAAAAGCCATCACTCAATTAGAAAAATCAACGAATACCACCGTAGAAGAAGCCTATGTAACTATTGGCTCTGTCAGTTTGCGTACTTGCACAGTCCAAGAATATATACAACTGGGTAATTCTGATAAACCTCATAAAATCTCTGTTACCGATACTGAAAAACTGGTAGCACTATGTGAACAGACTTTTTATAAACAAATAAAAAATCAAAAAATCCTTCACTGTTTTCCTGGTAATTGGAAACTTGATGGAGAAAAAATATTAGGTACTGCCGTAGGTATGCAGGGTTCAGTATTGTCAGTAGATTGTATTATTGTATATTGTTTAGAACAACATTATACCAATACACTCTCTGCAGTATTATCTACGGGAATTACAGTTACGAATGTAATTGCAACTCCCATTGCAGAAGCATTAGTCAGTATTCCCAAAGAATCACGTATGGCTGGATGTGCTCTCGTTAATATTGGATCTGAAACGCTCAGTGTATCAGTATATGAAAATGATCAACTGGTCTCTCTGGCTGTTTTTCCATTAGGATCTATTTATATTACCCATGATATTGCATTAGGATTTCAAGTTCCACTGGATCAAGCAGAACTTATCAAGTGTGGTACTTATCCTGATCAAACTATAGCAAAGAAAAAATTAGAAATGATTATCGAAGCCCGAGCAGAAGATTTATTTGAACTGGTTATTAATCATTTACGATCATTAGATCGTGATATCTTACTCCCAGGTGGTATTATTATCACTGGTGGTGGTAGTATGCAACACAATATGATAGTAATGGCTAAAAAATATTGTGGACTACCTGTTTCTATTCCCAGTATTGAACATTTATTTAAACACAGTAAAAACACACTCGACCAATCATGGTTTCCGGTACTTGGATTATGTAAACTCCCTGCTCCGATTAAAAAAATCTCACCTCGTGGATTATCTGGATCACTCAGCGAAGCAAAACAGTTTATGGGCAACCTGATACAGCATTTTATCCCATAAAAATACACCACAGAATCCCGGCTTGGAAAAATGGAAAATATTGGTATACTGGTGTATAGAAAACTCTTTTGTCTATTATTTAACTAATTTTAACCTAACATCATGCCTAAAATAAACACAGAAATAGAAAACTTCGCACGCATCAAAGTAATTGGTGTGGGTGGATCTGGTAAAAACGCCCTCAATCACATGATTTCCTCAAACATCTCTGGGGTTGAATTTATCTGCATGAATACCGATACTCAGGACTTGCATAACTCTAAAGCTCAGAAAAAAATCCACATCGGACGTAATCTCACTCACGGTAAAGGAACTGGTATGAATCCTGAAATAGGACGAGCAGCAGCCGAAGAAACCAAAGCAGAAATCCAAGAATGCATCAAAGGAGCAGATATGGTATTTATCGCTTGTGGTATGGGAGGAGGAACAGGTACAGGAGCAGCTCCTGTTGTAGCACAAACAGCCCAAGACCAAGGAGCACTCACGATTGCTATTGTAACAAAACCATTTAGATTCGAAGGACAAAATCGTATTGCCATTGCAGAGCGTGGAATACTAGAACTCGAAAAACATGTAGATGCAATGATTGTTATTCCTAACGAACAATTGCTCGCAATTGCCAGTAAAGACACATCATTTAAAGACGCATTTGCAATGTCAGATGAAATCCTCCGCCAAGCCGTAGAAGGAATATCTGAACTCATCACAACACAAGGATTAATTAATATTGATTACGCAGATATCAAAGCCATCATGCAAAACGCAGGGAGTGCATTTATGGGTATCGGTCATGCCAGTGGTGAAGACCGCGCAACTGATGCGGCATATATGGCGATCAATTCCCCATTACTCGATGTTTCTATCTCAGGTGCCAAGGGTGTATTGTTCGCAATCTCAGGAGGAGACGATCTCACCATGCACGAGGTTCACACGATTGCAGATATCATTACCGACTCTGTAGATCCAGAAGCAAAAATTATCTTTGGTCCTATTCATGATGAAAAATTGAAAAAAGGAGAAATCAAGGTTACGGTTATCGCTACCGGATTCAATCCTCAGAAAAAATCAGAAAACCGAGACAGTACACCTGCATTTCGTTCTCTAAAACCAAGTCCAAAGGTAGAATCTGTTGAGCAACCTGTAAAACAGGTACCATTATCATCAAGTCTCCCACCAATTAGTCAATTACCTGAACGAGAACCAGATCAAGTAATTAAACGATCAGAACCAGCTCAACCATTAGAAGAAATTAGTGATGACGATGAATGGTCAGGAGTTCCAGCATTCCTCCGCCGCAAGAAATAGCCTAAAATAAAAACTACCCAACTGGGTGGTTTTTTGGTATACTTGATTTCATATGAACAAAACATACGATTTAATTATTATTGGCGGCGGACCCGCAGGGACCGCCGCCGCTGTCTATGCTGCGCGTAAACAATTAACAACCCTACTCGTCACAGGAGAGTTTGGTGGTCAGTCTATCGTTTCTGAAACGATTTATAACTGGATTGGAACACCAGAGATCAGTGGTGCTGACTTGGCAAAAAACTTGGAATCTCATGTCCGTTATTACGAAGGAGAATATTTAGATATTAAAAAGGGCCAATGGATTACCAGTGTCGTGAAAAACGATGATGGATTGTTTAGTGTGACTGCAAATAATGAAACGTATAGTACAAAAACTGTTCTCGTAACCACAGGGAGCAATAGACGTAAATTGGAAATAGATGGAGCAGATGCATTCGAGCATCGTGGTGTCGTATATTGCGCGAGCTGTGATGGACCACTGTTCTCAGGTATGCCGGTGGCTGTTATCGGTGGTGGTAATGCAGCGTTTGAATCTGCTGCGCAACTACTCGCCTACTGCCCTGTTGTGTATCTGATTAATCGCAGTGATAGTTTCCGTGCTGATGAAATTACAGTAAACACAGTTTCAAAACATCCTAATATCAGAATATTAAAAAACACAACTCCTATCGCAGTAGTAGGTGAGAAATTCGTAACAGGACTCACCGTTAATCATACTGATACAAATACTACAGAAACACTGGAATTGGGCGGAGTATTCGTAGAAATTGGACAAATCCCAAATACCGATTATGTTACCGGAGTAGATAAAAACGAAACAGGTAATATTAAAATCGATCCATGGACACAAAGTTCAAGTTTGTCAGGACTCTGGGCTGCTGGAGATTGTACGAATATTCTCTATCATCAAAACAATATCGCTACAGGTAATGCAGTAACCGCTGTCGAAGATATTTATGTGTATTTGAAAACTAAATAACAAACAAGTAAAAGAAAAATCCAAAATGCTATTCGCATTCTGGACTAATCTTTTTGGGTGACTACTGGGAATCGAACCCAGACTAAGAGTACCACAAACTCTTGTGCTAGCCGCTACACCATAGCCACCATAATGTGTATAAACACAAAAAATACTATAACAAAAAAAGGCGTATAAATCAAGTTATATAAAACCACATTGCGTCCAATGTGGTTTTATAGCAACCTATTTTTTAGCAACTTTTTTAGGTTTTTTTGCTTCTTTTTTCTGACTATTATTTCCTTTTGCCATATAAGTGTTTCATATATTAGCTGGTAATGATATTAGTATACCATAATTTTAAAAAACAAGTAGTGAGGTAACAAAAAAAGCAACCCAAAACTGGGTTGCTCTATTAGTTCATAATTTCAAGTAAAAAATAATATTACCATATATACTATACAAAAAGTAAAAGCATACATAGGTATAATCAAGTTTACTTTTTCTCTTTTTTCTTTCAAAATTTGATAAATCAAAATTCCATAAGAAATACAATTTACTAACCAAAACAGGATATGATGATATCCATAATCTTCTGGTTTGTTAAGTACTGCCATAATGTACATAATTCCTCCTATAACATAGGCAATGTTTGTCCCCCACATTGCTATGGCTCGTTTTTTTATAAACTTACGAGATATAAACAAAGTAAAAAAAGAAATAATTATCATTAATACATATTCCCAATGAAATGGGCCTATGTTTGATGAAAACTTCCATACAAACAAAGAATACGTTATCGTTTTAGTAATCCATATCCATATCGCCGTTTTATCTTTTGATAAAACTATTTCAACAAGGATAAGTGCTGCTAAAATGAAAAATGTAGTCCTGTAGGTGCTAAAAAAAGTAATATGAAGGAAAAAATATTTAATGAAATTTGAATAGTATCATTTTTCGTTATTTTTTGCATTGTCTTTTTATTTAATTCTAAAAAAATATTTACTCATTATTCTACACAAAAAAACAACCATGTCAATGGTTGTTTTTTTGTGATTTAATTCCTATATCTTCTCTACCTTATCACCTCCCCCATTCCAAACTATACTTTCTGCTCCGACGGTCGTCATGAGCTCATTGTGAAGTACAGTATTGTCAGTAAACCACGCAGGCTGATTATCTATAACGGTTGCGATAATACGGTCTGTAGGAACCAGATTTGCGGTTTTACGCATATCTTGAACCTTGCGGATAATATCACGCATATCACCCTCGTCACGGAGATCAGGATTGATTTCTGTATCTAATACAACTTGAGATTGATTGAGAGAATCATCGGTAATAATTTCTTTTACATTGAGTTCGTCTTTGACAATATCCAGATATTCTTCGGATAGGCTGTTACTTGAAATTGTTAAACTCGATAATGGTTGACGAACTTTGATATCTGCTCGTTGTCTAGCTTCTAATCCTAATGTTACAATATCACGAACGGTTTGCATATGTTCTAATACTTCACTCCAGTTAATATCTGCATTTTTACGATTTAGCCATACAGACAGATGTACTGATTCTGTATCTGAATCTTGTTTTACTTGTTGCCAAATTTCTTCTGCTATGAAAGGCGTAAATGGTGCCAGTACTCTGGCGAGATTTTTCAAAATAATACCAGTAGTATATAATGCCCGATTACGATCTTCTCTATCATTACTCTTGAACCGTTCTCGACTGCGGCGGATATACCATGTCGATAATTCGTTAATAAATTCACGGATAGCGCGAGCTGGTGTTACGATATCATAGGTATCAAGCCCTGTTGTTAC
>CAZYHU010000029.1:0-6272 GCA_964647175.1 uncultured Candidatus Saccharibacteria bacterium | reverse complement strand
GGACTTGCTATTACAAGTGGGATGGTATACTATTAATGTGGGATGAAGTGGGATATTTAAAAATCCTGCATTGTACCTGTATGGCACACATTACGAGCCAAATAATCATATGTTTATAGGAGAATACCGACATACTATGGATGACAAGAATCGTTTGTCTCTCCCTGCGAAATTCCGCAGCGGCTTAGGCAAAAAAATAATAATCACGCGAGGTCTCGATCGTTGTCTTTCCGTGTATGCAAATAAAGAATGGAATGTATTCACTAAAAAAATGTCTGAATTATCTTTTGGTCAGTCTGACGCTCGTGCGTTCGGACGATTTATATTAGGAGGTGCCGTAGAAGTAGAACTGGACAAGAGTGGTCGCATACTCGTGCCAGAATTCTTGGCGCAGTTTGCTGGTATTACTACAGGTAAACTGGTGGTAACCGGTGCAGGGAACCGTGTTGAATTATGGAGCGAGGAACATTGGGATCAATATTCTAATCGTATTGGTGGCGAGGTTGATCAATTAGCAGAAAAATTGGGTGCCATTGGCATGGTGTAATTCTATGCATATCCCAGTATTACTAACAGAATCAATCGATGCACTTGCGATTAAACAGGATGGTGTGTATGTTGACGGGACGCTCGGTGGCGGGGGACATGCGAGCAAAATCGCACAATCTCTCTCATCATCAGGAGTTTTAATCGGACTGGATACTGATACGGTTGCTATAGAACGTGTAGGAGAATTATTTCGAGACTTTCCATGCAGGACAATTCTGCTCCATGAAAATTTTCGAAATATAAATTCTGCATTATCCAGTGTGTCGATTGATCACATTGATGGAGTATTACTCGATCTCGGTTGGAGCAGTTTCCAAATAGCCGATCCAAACAGGGGATTGTCATTTATGGCAGAGGGACCATTGGATATGAGACTCGATACTGTGGGGAATGAGCTCACCGCAGGAGAGATGATTAACGAATGGGGCGAGGAAACATTGGCAGATTTATTTTATATTTATGGCGATGAAAAACTGTCTCGTAAAATAGCGAGATTGATCGTAGAGTACAGAGTTAAAACTCCTTTTGTTACTACTACACAATTAGCAGATTTTATAAAATTACATATTGCCAAGGGTCGCCATACAAAAATCCATCCAGCAACCCGTGTGTTTCAAGCCTTGCGTATTACGGTCAATGATGAATACGGAGCGATTAATGGATTTCTCGATATGATACTGCAATCTATGAAATCTGGAGGACGTATTGCAATCATCAGTTTCCACAGCGGTGAAGACCGTATTATAAAACACAGGTTCAAGGAATGGGCAGATCAGGGACTCGGAACTATACTCACAAAAAAACCAATTGTTCCGACTGATACAGAATTAAGTCAGAACATACGCGCTCGTAGCGCAAAACTACGAATCTTTCAAACGCTATGATTATCCAAACCATTATAAATAAACAAGCATCATTAAAAACAATCATTCGTGCATTGTTGATTTTTGCTGTTTGTTTATCTATAATGTATGGATTTTTATTGATTAAAACAATTGGTTTAGCAAATGATCGTAAGTCTATGAAAAATGATATACGAACATATCAGGTTACTATTTCAGAATTAGAAACTAATTACTTTAACTTGGCACGCAGTATTGATACAGTAAAAGTTTCTGAAATGGGATTTCAGGAAACATCAGATCCTGTATTTGCTTATACTGAACCATTACCAACAACAGAACATAATGTAGCGTTAAAATAAAAAACCACCCATAGATATGAGTGGTTTTTTATGTACATTATTCTGCAGCTGGGACAACATGAGCTACTTTCTTGAGAAGTGTAGTTCCGTTGAATTTAATTTGGTTTTTAGTACCAAATACTACTTTACCAGTAGTGGTTGCATATAATGTGTGGTCTTTACCGGTGCGAACATTTTTACCAGCGAGGATTTTAGTTCCTCGTTGACGGATAATGATAGATCCTGGTTGTGCTGATTCTCCCGCATAGAGTTTAGTACCCAAATACTGAGGATTAGAATCTCGGAGGTTCTTAGCACTTCCTCCTGCTTTTCGATGTGCCATATAGTTTTAGAGATACATAATCTATGTTATACTAAGTAAGATTATGATTCCCATCATACACAAAATGTCAGAAAAAAGCAAGTCCCTGAGAGCTCGATATTCTTATGGTGTATGGTATACCAAAAATAGGCTGTTTTTACTGCGTTTTTGCATGATTTTCTTTATGTGTATGATTTCGTTTTTATTAGGGAAATTATCCAGTATTAATCCAGTATCCACAGACATAGATATTATATATCCTGATTTATCAGTACCCAGAGCTGTATATATTCCAGATGGTCAGCGATCAGAATATCGGATAACTACTCCATCTGGACTTGGAAATGCTGAAACAAATACCTCAATTACGAATTCATCACAAAACAGTCTCGGTAATTTTGTTGCTTCTAAAAATGGATCAAAATATTATCCAGTAAATTGCAAGAGTGCATCACGAATAAAACCAGAAAACCAAATATTTTTTGCGAGCAGTACCGAAGCTACCAGTCGTGGATATGTATTATCAGATCAGTGTACAAGTTCGCAATAATAGTGTATAGATGGTATGGGGTACCGCATAATCGCTATGAGTTTCTCATAGAGGAAAGTCCGAACACAGCGTAGTTTACTCTACAACGGTAGTGGGTAATACCCATCTGGAGTAATCCACGAGTTGCGAACAGAAACGATCCTATTTAGTTAGGCTGAAACGGCTAAATACTTATCTCTGTGCAAGGTCGTACTGGCGAAAGCCTTTGTACCGCTACAGGATATCGGTAACGATATTCGCAGATAAATGATTATGTACTGATTTATCAGTAAACAGAATTCGGCTTATGAGTACCCTACAATAAAACGCGGAAATCTTCGATTTCCGCGTTTTATTGTAGTTATTTATTTAACAATACAGAGACTTTTTCTACCAGTTCATCTAATGTGAAATTAGCTTTGATCATATAATCACTGATACCGAGGTCCAGACATTGTTGCATATCAGATTCCTCACCCAGATTAGAAAATACGAGTATTGGGAGTTCTTTGACATCGTATTGTTTACGCACAGCTGTTAATACTTCAAACCCTGACATTATCGGTAACATGAGATCGAGAATGAGCAAGTCTGGTTTTTCAGTCGTGATTTTATCAAACCCTGATTTTCCATCTGCAGCGGTCGTTACCTTGCAACCTATTTTTTCAAGTTTTGTAACAGCCAGTGTTCGGAGAAAATCATCGTCTTCGATAATCATGAGGTGTTTGTTTTGTAAATGTTCCATATATTAATGTAATTGGTTTAATTGAATAAAAAATGTGGTCCCGATACCAGAGATACTTTCAAACCAGATAGCACCGTGATGGTAATCGATGATTTGTTTTACGACATACAGTCCAATACCATTTCCTGTAGTTAATGCGACAGCATTGCTCGCACGGTAGGCTTTGGTAAAGATGTTTTTTTGTTCATCCATCGGTATGCCGATACCATGATCGGTAATACTGACGACATAGGTATCATGCAGTTCCTCGATACGGATGACGACACTGGAATGTGACGGTGAATATTTTATAGCATTTTCAATCAGATTTTGAAATACCAGTGTCAGTTTATCAGGATCGCCCGATATCATACACGGTTCATCAGATGCTGGTGTGTAATTAATTGTAATAGATTTAGATTTTGATTCACTGTCGAATTGATTTATTACACAGGTAATGAGTTTATGTAAATCAACAGGAGCAGGGGAGAATTGCATTTTCCATTCTGAGAGATGATTAACATGAGAAATTTCGGCAAGGAGTTTTAATACATCATCAACATTGGTTCGAGCCTTGGTAATCATTTCTGTTTTATCTGGTGGAATCGTAATACCCAGATTTCCTGTAGCAAGCATTTCCAAAAACCATTTTTGTGCAGTTAACGGCGTGCGTAATTGATGAATCATCATCGTTAAATAATCAGTTTTTTCTGAGAGTAATTGATGTAATTCTATACTATTAAAATCTGATAGTTTATCCATAACAAAATTATATACTATATTAAGGTAAAAAACCAATAGATTTACTAGGGGATAATGACTTGTTCTAAAAAACCCTTGTTCTATAATGATTATTTAGGACTGTGTCAAGGTTATCCACAGGTATAAGATAGTTGTCAAGTAAGTACTTGACAAATCCTGTCAGTATGCTATACTGTCCTTAAGTTAGTTCTTTGAAAACAGTTGATAGATAGAGTTTCATAACAAATAGTTTAATTTGTTCGTAATTGGTTTTGAGAGTTCGGAATAGATATTCTGAATTGCCATAACCAATTACATAAACAAAATTAAACAAATTATACTATGAAAACAAATTTTTTATCAACTACTAAGACAATTTTTTCTTCATTGTTTATTTCAGTTCTTTTATTGAGCTGTACTAAACAACCACTTATGGGATGTTCACTCACAGTGGGTGGTGTTGTTGTTGCAGATAATAACTGCAATGGCATACCAGATGCCATGGAAAATGGTGGAACCAATCCAGGAAATAATCCTGGGCTAATCACATATTCTATTACATCAGCAGGATTAGTAACCCCACCGAGTCAATTGACTCGATTGGATTTTAATTCACATGCCGTTCCTGTGGACATTAGTCCAATAGACGGTATTGTTGATACAAAACCCTACACCACAGACATGGTCGAAGACTATGTTGTAGTTACTTTTAATATCGGGCTACAAAGTCCAGTAGATGTAATTGTTAATAGAGCAGATCTTTCAAGATTAGCTTTAAATGGGACAGCTACCAGATATCAAATAGAGAGATCGAATATGCCATTCGGTCATCGTAGAAAAATACAAACAAATCAAAATGGAAATGTAGTATATACAATTCCAAATGATGGCCAAGGTTATTATTATAGACTACTCTAGTTTATATAACCAAAATACAAAATCTGCCTTGCAAATGCTTGGCAGATTTTTTTGTTTTATGATATAATTAAGGTACCTTATTTTATTAGCTAATAAAGGTATTTATAATATTATGAAAAAATTATCACGATTTGCGTGGTTGGGCGCATTACTTGCGATTATTATTCCAGGGTCTTTGATTTTTGCACAAAACACAGGGAATATAGTTTACTCTACTTCATTTATCGCTAAATGGATTCAATTCTTCAAAGAGTTATTGCAATCATTACCAGGAATTCTTGTAGCACTTGCAGGAGTAGTATTTATGATAGAAGTTCTCCGTTTTATCTTTACAGGTAAAGACGGTAAAGTAGAAGAAAAAGAAAAAATTCGTTCACATATTATGTGGAGTCTGGTTGCTCTTGTTATATTGATTTCATTTTGGGGAATTGTGAGATTGATTGCAGGTACTGTAGGAATTAAAACAGGAGATAATTTAGGTTCTGGTGATATTCCAAAAGTTAATTTCTAATCTATGCAACAAGTCCGAGATATAGCTTTTCGGTCAGGTGGTATTGTAGCGGGTATTGGTATTGTAACGATATTGATGATAGCAGGGAATGTATATGCGGAAGGCACCATTACAGTACAACCTGTTTTATATAGAATATTTTACTATATCGTAAACCCACTGATCACACTCGCATTTATCTGTGCATTGGCGTATTTCTTTTTCGGGGTGATTTTATTCATCAAGCAGAGAGATTCATCAGCAGAGGATGCAAATCAAGGTAAGCAACACTTGCTCTGGGGGACGGTTGGTTTATTTATTATGGTATCAGCATTCGCTATTGCTCGCATTATGCGTGATGTAATACCACAGCAAAAAACAATCAAAGACCTACCAGCACGAGTAGAGTTGCCGGTATAAATAAAAACACACGAAACATAAAATGTTTCGTGTGTTTTTATTTATGTCGCCTCGGTAGGAATCGGTCACGATCACATAGTCGCTATCGCTCCTTGTGTCCCGACCCGGCCGGAGCGACAAAATTCTCGTACCTCGAATTTCGTAGACCGCTTCCGGCTTTCGATTCCTACCAATGGGAAAAAATATATTCAAAAATGTTACACATTTTATCATTATTTTTTATGTCCCCTCGGTAGGAATCGAACCTACGACCGTCTCCTTAAGAGGGAGCTGCTCTACCGACTGAGCTACAAGGGGAAGATATTTTATTGGTCACAAATATTTTTCTAGTTTATCAGGAAAGGACTTGGTCACAAGTCATGAAAAATATATTTCACTTCGTTACATTATTTTTCT
>CAZYHU010000028.1:0-6520 GCA_964647175.1 uncultured Candidatus Saccharibacteria bacterium | reverse complement strand
AATTAATTTCAGAAATTAAAAAAACTATTTCCTAAACAGGAAATAGTTTTTTTGAAAAATAAAAATTGAGTAATAAAAAAATCTGATTGGAAATCAGATTCATTTGTATTCTATTATAGAGAGTAGTAATAATTTTGTCATAATGTACGACAGAGGTCATACTGACATTATATGAAGGTACAAATGAAAGAACAGGTTTTCCTAATTGAAGTCTTGAAAGATTTTGTTAACAGTACGATAGTGTGCTCCATAAACTGGAGAAAGTTTTTACCGTAGCAAAGTTTTTCAAAACCATACTCAACAGGACCTATAATTATTATCGCATACGTATAAAAGTATGCAAGTACTATTTTGATACACATAACAAATCTGTGGATAACTATTTATTCGTAAAACAATAATGAGTGTGCTATTATGAATATATGATTAGTTATATTACAGGAGAAATAATAAAAATACACAATGATTATATCGTTATTCTAACAAACGGTATTGGATATCAAGTCTACATTAATGAAGTTATTCATGGTTACAAGGTTGGCGAGATTGCAACATTATGGACAGCGCATATTGTTCGTGAAGACAGCCAAACATTGTATGGATTTATTTCTGAATCAGATTTAGAATTTTTCCACCTCATAACTACTGTTTCTGGTATTGGACCGAAACTCGCCAGTGGAATTATCGCGCACATACCAACAGAAACAATCATCTCTGCAATCAGTAGTCGCGACAGTGGCTATCTCTCGACACTGCCTGGTATTGGTAAAAAAACCGCAGAGAAAATTGTACTGGAACTGTATGATAAAATGACAAACTTTAAAATCGCTACCAATACAGAAAATCCAACATTACAAAAAAATCGTGATGTAACACGTGATGTTGTGGATGCACTCACAGGACTTGGATTTCATGAACGACTCATTCGTGACGCACTCACTGATATGGATCTCTCAATCGACATCGGAGAAATTATGAAAAGTGTAATACAGAGATTGAGTAAGCAAAAGTAAAAAGTAAAAAAACAAAAGCGTGAAAAATTATTTTATAATTTTTCACGCTTTTGTTTTTTTACTGATCTAATACTCGATACAATAATATTCCTGTTGCGACACTGACGTTTAGCGATTCTTTTTCTCCGTGCATGGGGATTTCTGCGATGATGTCACATTGCTCGAGTAATTTACTTTCCATACCTGTGGTTTCGGTACCGATGATAAATACCATGTTTTGTGTCTTTTGGATTTTTTTATAATCAACACTTTGTGAATTTTGTTCCAATCCTATAACTGTGTAATTATTTTTTTTGAGCTCGTGTAGTGTTTCAAAAATATTTTCACTGTATTCCCATGGGACCGACAGCTCAGCACCGAGTGCGGATTTTGCCATATCACTGCGCACACGACCGAACCGATCGAGCGGTGTAGGTGAGTATCCAGAAATAATAATACGCGAAATACCCACACTGTCAGCCGTGCGAAACAGACTACCTACATTGTGTACACTGCGAATATCATGGATGATTAAAATATGAGACATATTGATTATCTATACCATAGTTTATAAAAAACTACTATTGTGGTACTATAATTACATATGATTACCACACCCTACCCATGTATTTGGTGCAATAACAATGCACATGAGACGGCAGAATTTTACGCAGGAATTTTTCCTGACAGCGTTACCAGTCACCCGAATGATTTTGTATCGTCAGTAACGATTGCAGGAGCCAAGTTCATGTTATTAAACGGTGGACCATTATTCAAACCTAACCAAGCCATATCGTTCGTTATCGAATGTGATACTCAGGATGAAATCGATCATTACTGGGACAGTTTATCAGCAGGTGGGAGTACATCACAATGTGGATGGTTGACCGATAAATACGGTGTATCATGGCAAGTCACTCCAAAAATACTTGGCAAGTTAATGTCAGACCCTGAAAAAATCCCAGCTACGATGGAAAAATTCCAAAAAATGACCAAGATGATTATTGCGGATTTGGAAAATGTGTAATGAAAAAAGACCTCTTATTTTATTAAGAGGTCTTTTTGTAACAAGTTTTTTAAAGTATTTTTTCTACAAGGAAATCATTTCCAGATTCTCTGTTGATAAAAATAATTTTTTGTTCATATGATTTCCAAAATGTATCTAAAAATACTTTTGTTTTTTGAACATTAAAACTTTTACATGAATAAATATCAAGTTGAAGATATTTTTCTTTTGTCCAATAGTGAAATGATATATGAGATGTTACTATTCCAATAAGCCCCGTCCAAGCGTCATTTTTACTAAACTTTAAAACAGGATCAATAAGTACTTCCATATCAATTTCAATCACAAGATCGTAAAGAAATTTGCGTAATAGAACCTCTGCGTCAGGTCCTAGGTCATTACGATCTACTTTTGCTTGATAAATAAAATGGTGGTGCACCAATTGTTGTGAGGTACTAGGTAGATTAAAACGATTAGAAAGTTCTTCAGGATTATCAAAATCTAAATAGTTTTGTAAAAGCTCTTCTCCAGATAAGATATTTCTTTTTGCTACCATGACCATGGTATTATCTTGGATAACATTCGCTAATTCATTATGATGGTTAAGCATTCGGATTGCATCAAAAGCAACATGCCAATTACCAGTTTTTTTATGTATATATCCGTAATATTTTACTTCGGTTTTTTCAGAATATGATAAGGAATCAAACTCTTTTTGGGTAATATCTACATCTAGTAAAGTATTAGGGGTATAAATTAACTGACCAGATGTGATGTCTTGATCTGCAAATAAACCTGTTCCATGAATTTTTGAAGCACCTAGTTTGTATTTTATGTGTATCATTTTAAATATTTTTAAATTGTGAAAAGAATAATTCATTATCAGATTACAATACATGGAGTATTATAATCTGAATAGTGAGGGGAATAGTGTTATTCCCCAACCATCTATAATTCTAATAAATACCAGTTTCTTTGCTCCATTTCGTGTAAAGCTTTTCGTTGTTATTATAATAGTCACTTGTATATTCAGGAGAATATTTAAAGAGATCTATTTCAGAATATCCCAATCCAGTTTGTACTACTTTTTGTAGTGATTGATCAACAACTTCGTCAGGAGTAAGCCAAAAAGTTGTATCTGCAAAAGGTCGTACAGCTAGAGCTGATTCAGTAATTGTAGAGGTTACATTTACTGAAAGACCAGAACACCACTGTGGATATAAATTAACAGCAGATTGTATATACTGTCGTAAAATAAACTTTGCTTCACAAAATGATTCTATAACAAAAGGTGTATGTTTATCAGAAGTTCCAGCAATAATAACCGTCTTAAAAAGAGTAGTGATATTGTCTTTGTTTATTTCTTTTATTTTATTCAAACAGTATTTAAAGAGATATTTAAAAGAATTTACATTAGTATTGTAAATGTCAGGGTCAATAGTTTCCATAGTTTTGATATTTGGGTATCCTCTAGGATTAAATTTATCAATACCAATAGTATGTAGATAGATAACTTCTGCGTATTTTCTAAAATCTATTTCTTTAAATTTACTTTCTATTTCATAAATATTATCCAAGTTACAGGTTATCTTTGTAAGATTGTTATCCTCAATCAAGAGTGCTTTATTTCGTATAATAGCAGTACATTCAATATTTTCTTCTTGTAAGAATTTTTTGATAAAGGCACTACCTATTTCTCCAGATGCGCCAGCAATAATAATAAGTTTTTTCATATATAATAATTAACCTTGTTTTATTTAAAGACGAGATTTAAACAAGAGTTATATTTTTACAATAACACATATTTAGAAATGTGTCATAAAATAGTATATTTAGTATATAAAAGTAATAAAATATTTTACTTTTATATACTATTCTGATATACTTGGACTATGAATATCCTCAAACCCAGTTCACTTGATGAATATATCATCCAATTACTCCAAAAAAAGTCCCTTTCTGGGGCGGATTTATTGGTTGAGATTAAAAAATATAGACCTACCGCGACGAAACAGGCTCTCTATGCAGCATTGCGTAAATTAAAACACGATGAAATTGTCGTTATGAATAATATGCAAATATCACTTTCGTCAGTATGGGTAATCCGTATGGCAGAATTTTTCCAAACAGCGAAATATATGTATACAAAAAGTGTTTCTCAGGATGATGGATTTCTCAATCTCGCAGACGGAGAGAAAATATCGTATTCGTTTGCAGATGCTCATACGGCTGATGTATTCTGGGGGCATGCATTTCACCTGTTTACTGAGATATTTCCTGTAACACAGTCTCTATATTTATATGACCCACATCAGTGGTTTATGGCAGTGAGACATGAAAGTGAAAAAACACTTTTTGATAACATAAGTAATTCTGGTCGTCTTATATATATGCTCGTAGGGACAAGAGATTCTATAGATATCCAGATTGCTTCAGATTTTAACCAAGAAAATATACAGTACCATGCAACTGGCGATATTGTCTTTGAAAAACGTAACTATTATGTGAACACTATTGGGGACTTTATTATCGAAGCGTATCTCGATGAAGATGTTACTAGTCGTGTTGATCAATTTTATAAAAATACTAAAACACTTAATGACACTAATCGAGAACAATTAGAAAATTTGGTAAAAAATTCTGGCAAGACAAAACTCGTCATTTCCCGCAATAGTAAAAAAGCTGTGAAGCTCCAAAAAACCATTGGAAATTATTTTCATTTTTAAAACTTATATTTTTTCATGCTATACTGTTTTATATGAACATTATTGCTATAGATCCTGGATATGATCGTGTGGGTGTTGCTATCCTTGAGAAAAATCCAGAACTAAACAACGGACGAGAAACGGTCGTATACAGTACCTGTATTACCACTAATAAAAAACAAACCTTTTACGAACGGATGAAATTTGTCATGAGTGAATTAGAAAACATTATTGTAACATATAATCCAACGATACTGATTATCGAGGAACTCTATTTCGCGAAAAACACACAGACGGCCATGCGTGTATCAGAAGCTCGCGGTATTATTGCAAGTGTCTGCATGAATCACCATATCACCGTTGTTGAAATCCATCCAAACAAAGTAAAAATCGCAATCACAGGATATGGTAATGCTACCAAAAACGATATATTGGCGATGTTACCGAGACTGGTGGCAATCGATACAACGAATAAAATTGATGATGAATTAGATGCTGTTGCTATGGGTGTTGCGTTTTTTGCAGAGTATAAAATGAATCAAGTATAAACAAAAACACAGCGGGAGCCGTAGACTCCCGCTGTGTTTTTGTTTGTTTTATTATTCCAATGCATCAATTCCAACCAGTGTTCCAGATTGTAAATAATCGAGCATTGCTCCGCCGCCGGTAGAGATGAAACTCGTATGGTTTTCCAGTTTCAGTGAGCGTAGCAATGTAACCGTATCACCACCACCGATAATGACGGTTTGGTTTTCTGGATTACATAGTTCTGCGATTTCTCGTGAGCTGGTCACGTACCCATGTTCATACCAGCCCAGTGGCCCATTCCAGAGAATGGTTTTTGCATCAGTAATTAATCCACGCATTTTTTCAGATAATACAATATCAACAATCATATCGTGAGGTTGTACTTCATTGATCGAAATGGTAAGTACTTCATTGTCTCGTGTGATTATGACCTGTTCGGGAATAATTATCTTTTCATTTCCCACCAAGTGTGACAAATCCGTACCACTGTCATAGACAGAATCAGCAATATAAATATTCATAGCACGCAGGTAGCTGTTTAATAATCCACCACCGAGTAGTACATAATTATATATCGGGAGCAATTTTTCAATCAGTGGCAGTTTCGTTTCAAACTTGATCCCTGCCATGATAACAATTGATGGAGATATTGGAGACAATAGAGGTTCCAAGTTTTGTAATTCTGTTTCTACTAATAATCCTGCAAAACTTTTTTCACTACCCATCAGTTCTGGAAGTGTAGTAATCGATGTATGATTTCTGTGCATTACAGCAAATGCATCATCAACATAATAATCAGTCAATGTTACGAACTCATGTGCAAAAATCTCATCTGCAGTTTCTTCACGACGGTCACTGCGAAGGTTTTCGAGCATGACAACATCACCAGTATTCATACGAGTAACAGTATCAGTCACGCTTGTGCCAGTTACTTGGCCTACAAATTGTAGTTCCAGTGTTGGATAGTTTTTCTGAATATAGTGCGCAACAGGGAGCAAGGTTTCACCATCGCGTCCAATATGGGTGATGATGATGAGTTTTGCACCTGCAGTATGTAAATAATTAATAGTCTGCATAGACTGATCGATACGATATGATTCGGCAAAACTGACTATACCGTCCACAATAGGCACATTCATATCAGTGCGGAGCAGGATATATTTGTCTTTAAATAGTTTAGGGCTGGCTTGTGATAGATAATTCATATACCGTGATTATATCACAGAAAATACAAGTTACGAGCAGTTGACTTTTATACCAGTCGGAGTATAGTGAAAAGAAAAAATACG
>CAZYHU010000027.1:0-6617 GCA_964647175.1 uncultured Candidatus Saccharibacteria bacterium | reverse complement strand
GGGATGGGCAATCACCACTTGCGACTGTTCCAGAGTGGGTGTCTGCAGGATATGAAACAAACACCATGCCTGGATGGGCTGGGTCATCGTGGTATTTCTTGCGATATATTGATCCGAACAATACGGCCGCATTTGCCAGTCGGGAGGAACTCGATTATTGGTTTTCTGAACACGGTGGAGTAAATACCTATATCGGTGGAACAGAACATGCAACAGGACATCTACTCTATGCGCGTTTTTGGCACAAGGTTCTGCATGACTTGGGATATGTAAAAACAGATGAGCCATTTCTGACACTTAAAAATCAAGGAATGATATTGGCAAGTGACGGACGCAAAATGTCAAAACGCTGGGGCAATGTCATCAATCCAGATGACATGGTGAGTCAATTCGGAGCTGATACCATGCGTGTATATGAAATGTTTATGGGACCTTTTGAGGCATCACAACCATGGAGTACTGATGGTATGGTTGGGTCAAAGCGTTTTCTTGAGAGAGTATTTTCATTTGCTACTAATAAAAATAATTTTTCTGATTTCACAGATGGTTCAATAAAGATTAATTTAAATAAAACACACAAAAAAGTAGAAGATGATATTGTAAATTTTAATTTCAATACTGCAATATCTGCAATGATGATTTTTCTAAATGAATTATATAAAACAAAAAATTATTTGGAATCTAGTAATATAAATTCCGAAAAAAGATTTTCTGAAATGCCAGATATGATATCAATGTATAGACCTATTACTGTTTTAGACTTTAAAAAATTTCTCCAAATCCTCGCTCCATTTGCACCTCATATGACCGAGGAGATCTGGCAGGAATACTTGGGAGAGACTGGTTCAATACATCTCGCGCCATGGCCAGAGTATGATGAGTCACTCACGTTAGATACAACAGTGACTATCGGTATTCAGATTAATGGCAAAGTCCGTGCTGAGATAACCTTGGAAAAGGGAATTGATGAAGTCAGTGTTAGAGATCAAGTCCTCGCGCTCCCAGAAATACAAAAATGGGTAGGAGACAGTGAGATTAAAAAGTTTATGTATATACCAGAGCGAGTAATCAGTATTGTAGTATAAAAATTAAAACAACCCATACTTGTCAGTATGGGTTGTTTTAATAACAAAATATAGTATATACTGTCAGTATATGTTTACTACAACTATAAAAAAAATAACATCATTATTTAAATCTGTTATATTACGAACAAAATCAATCACGCTCAATCAGGTTCTCTATACAGGGCTCATTACTGTTGTTAGTATCAGTCCTATTTGGATATTGCCGATAGTAGGAATTACAGTACCGATGAGTAAATCATTATTATTTATCATCAGTATGGGAATCATTGTATTAGTTTCAATGATTTCATTATTTAAACGAGGAACCATACAGTATTACCGTAATCCATTAATGTGGTTATTAGGTGGGATAATTGGTACTACCATTATTAGTTCAATGGTTTCTGGTTTTGCTCATCACAGTTTTTTTGGATATTCTGGTGAAATAACATCTGGATTATTTATCGTTGTATTTTGTTTATACATATATACTGTTGCCAGATATATAACACGACTAGAACAAATTACCAGTATACAGATTTTCATACTATGGATAGGATCTCTCTTGGGAATACTTACCTTGATTGCATTATCTATGTACAAATTAATTCCATTGTTACAGTACTTGTTTACTAATAGTATAACAATATTAGGATCATGGAATGATTTAGTTATTTATTTTGGATTATGCAGTATTACAATTGCATTATTACTTGACTTTACTACACTTAAAAAAGCAATGAAAGCATTGTTACTGTTTTTTGGTGTAGTTATTTTGACCGTAATGGGTATTGTAAATGCTCCATTGGTTTGGATCATTGTTGCAGCAATTACCTGTCTCATTAGTCTGTACACTATTTCGTTTATGTATTGGGATACGACGACACAAACCTATACGAGAAAACCTGTAATTCCCGTATATACCATCAGTATATTTGTTATCGCTATTTGTGGACTAGTATTTAGTAATGGTATTCATACACTTACAAAAAATATTGCGCCTGCATATTCTGATATTAGACCTGCTTTTGCACGAACGATTTCTGCAGGAGCTATGAGCCTACAACATAATCCTATTACAGGAACAGGTCCGAACAGTTTCAGTCATGTATGGGATTTAGTAAAACCACAAGCCATTTCTGGTACTGATTACGGAACTACTCCTTTTAATACAGGTTCCAGTACACTGCTTACATGGATTATTACCAGTGGTGTCATGGGTATGTTACTATGGCTCGGATTCTTGATTATGGTTGGTGTTATTATGGTTAGATTATTGGTATATCCTAAATCAACAGTTCAAGAACGCTATGTTATCGTATCGGTAATTGCTATGTGTTTATATTTATTCTTATCTGGATTGTTTATGACTGTTGGAGCTGTTATCTTGATTATGCTTGCGATGTCTATCGGATTGGTAATGGTATTGCAGTATCGATATATTCAACCAGCAGAAAAAATGGTTTCTTTTACACGTGACCCTCGCAGTAGTTTTTTTGGAATTATAGGAATTATTATAATTATCGTAGCCACTACAGGAACATTAATTACCGTAATCCGTAGTTATCGTGGAGTATCTCTGTATCAAGTAGGTGTTCGTGATATGAATAATGGATCTATTGATTCTGGATTAGTAAAACTTGATCAGGCATTACGCATGAGTGATAATGACGTATTTCGTAGAGATCTATCTCAAGTATTACTCACACAAATACAAAAACTTGTTAACAATGACACACAGCTATCAAAAGACTCGCTCGCAGAACAAATAAAAATATTAGGAGGAGGTGCAGTTACTCATACAGATCAATCACTCGTCTATGATCGTTTTAATGTAAAAAACTGGATCAATCAAGGAGATGTCTATCGGTTTATGGCAAAACTGGGAATATCAGGAACCTACGATAAAGCCCTCTATGCATATCATCAAGCGCAAAAAATCAGTCCTCATGATGTAACAATTGATATTGCTCTGGCGCAATTGGAATTAGTCATGGGTAATATACATGGAGCAGAATCACTGATAACAGAATCTATTAATAAACAACCTACCAGTGATGCATATATTGTTCGTTATCAAATAGCTCGACAGAATAATGCGATAGATACTGCAGATGTTGCACTACTCGAGGCATTAAAACTTGATGCTAATAATCCTGATTTATATTATGAATATGGATTGTTTACATATACTCAAGGTAACTATACTCGTGCAGCACAAGTCTTGAATCAAGTCATAACACTGGATCCGTCATATGCGCAGGCATATTTCTATCTTGCAGTTGCATTGGAAAAATCAGGTAATACCAATGATGCAGATCAAGTCATAACTTGGCTCAAGAAAAATAACCCAAACACTGATGCAATATTAAACCAGATTAGAACTAATCAATCTATGGTACCAGTTGCAGAAACACCAAAAAAACAATAGAATAGAGACATGTTTAAACGTGCCTATAATCTATTGTTTCGTAATACTGGGACTATAACGAAAACAGCCCTCATTGTAGGGCTGTTTACGCTATCAGCACAATTGCTCGGTCTCGTCCGTGATCGATTATTTGCAGGACAGGTCGGCGCAGGACAGGAATTAGACTTGTACTATATGGCATTTAAAATCCCTGATTTTTTGTATGTATCGATTGCTACTCTTGCCTCGCTCACGGTTTTGCTCCCAGAATTAACAAAACACTATGGATCAGGTGATGACACAGGGCATATACAGGCAAAGCAATTCGTTAATCAGGTCTTTACGGCGCTCATGCTCGTACTGTCACTGTGTTCTGTAGTATTGTTTATCTTGATGCCGATATTGGTTCCATGGCTCGCTCCAGGGTTTGATACTGCCAGTCAAACACAATTAGTCTGGTTATCACGATTGATGTTATTACAACCGATATTAATCGGTGTATCTAATATGTTCGGGAGTATTACGCAATTATTCCGCAAGTTTTGGATTACCAGTTTATCGCCAGTGTTATATAACATCGGAGTGATACTGGGTATTGTGTTGTTTTATCCTGTATATGGAATGTACGGATTAGTCTATGGAGTGATTATCGGAGCAGTGCTCCACATGGGTATTCAGTTGCCGTTTTTGTTTCACAAAAAAATGGTACCAAAATTTACTACAACAATACAATGGAAACAGATGTATAATCTGGCTCGTATATCATTACCACGAACATTGGGATTATCTGTAAACAATATCACTACATTGATTATCGTTTCGTTTACATCTCTGCTCGGAGCGGGGGCTGTATCATTGTTTACACTTGCTAATAACATATTCAATGTACCGATTAATATTATCGGTAACAGTCTTGGAACTGTTTCGTTTCCGACATTGGTAACATTATTTCAATCAGGCGATTATGTGACGTCACGGTCTATTATGAAAAATATCATTCGCAATATTATTCTGGTCAGTATACTGGCAGTTATTTTCGTATATTTCTGTAAACACATCATTATTGGATTATTGCTCGGCAGTGGGAATTTTACGCTGGAGCATTTTCAAACTATTGCAATGATGTTGATGGTGTTTATGGTGGGACTCGCATCACAATCGAGCGTCGCAGTACTCGTCCGTGGTTGGTATGCAATGGGAGAAACTAAAATACCATTATATATTAATCTCGTCAGTCAGATCAGTATTATCAGTATCGTCATCATCAGTTTTTATGGATTACAGGGGACTGGTACTGCTGAAACTATCTCTGCGCTCCTGCATATCACACCAGACCAAGTCCGATTACTGTCATTGCCGTTGGCTGTAACCGTGGGGAATACCATTAATGCAATCTGGCTGTATCGTCAGTACATGAACAAGATGAAAGGTTTGATCGTGTAGAAGACATATAAAAACTTGAATTTTTTGTAAATTTGTGTATTATAGAGATTATATAAAAAAGACTTTTAAAAGTTTTTTTATGCCTAGATAGCTCAGTTGGTAGAGCGCTTCCCTGAAGAGGAATAGGTCCCCAGTTCGACCCTGGGTCTAGGCACAGCAAGTAAAACCACCGTGAGGTGGTTTTAATGTAAATCCCTATCACGCAATACGCTGATGACTTGATTATTACTTGATCGGTTTAATACAACGACTGGTTTTGCAAACTTGGTACCTGTATTGATTAATTTTTCACGAGTATCGGCAATACTACTGCCAGTGGTAAAGACATCATCGATAATACAGGTCGTGTCTGATTTTGTAGGTACATATCCGTCGATTAATTTTTTCGTACCATGGTCTTTTATTTTGTCTCGTACCAGTGATAACGGTAATCCCAGTTTATATGCCACCAAACTGGCGAGTGTAATCCCGCCATATCCAGAACCTGCAATACAGGTCGTTTTTACAGGAATTAATTTCACCAATTCCGATACGATACATTTTAAAATAGCAGGATTACCCAAACCTTGTTTTATATCGCAATAATAATGCGAAGTCTCGCCACTGCGTAGTATAAAATCCCCATAGATTAATATATTGTGTTGTTTCAGTAATCTAATGAGTTTTGACATATGTGTAGTGTAGCATGGAAAAACGGCCAAATATAGTTTCATTGCTATTATATAGGTTTATACTATAATAATCATATTAGTAATAATAATCTATATAATATAATTTATGTTTGAATTTTTTAGAAAAAGTAATAAAAAAGAAAGTTTGTCTTTTCAGGTAACCGATACTGGACTTAAAAAAGTAGTTCCAGAATCTGGAGAGATAATAGAGACAGAAGAAAAACCTGCTCTATCACTTGAAGAAGAATTAGAATTAATAGAAACAAAAAAATCAGAAATAGAAAATCTAATTAATCAACGACATGATTATCTCGTAGAGTCTAAAAATTTAGAAGAAAAAATCCTCGCTCATGGAGTAACAGATGAAAAAGCTTTAGAAATTAGAAAAAAAATTACTGATCAAACAGGGGAAATATCTAAACAGATAATGGATATTAGAAATGAATATAATATCCAAGCAACTCCGGTAGAGGTGTATAGTATGAGATATAAAATGATTTCTAATGAAGTAGAAAGAATTACAAATAATATGGCTCCAGAATATTCAAAATTACTATTAAGTCTCAATAATTTTTTTGGAGATACAAATGATAGTATTAAAAACCATATTATAAATCAAAACGGTAAAGGAATTTCTAGTTTTAAAGATTACCTAGCTAAAGACTTTAAAGAAAATGATGAAGTCTTAAAATTTCTAACAAATATCAAAGACATTAATCTGTATAATGCAGATAATGAACCTCAAGTACTTGATGCTGTATTGCAATTAAAAGAAAATCTAAAAAATAAAATACAACAAGGAACAACCTATAAAACACCAGGAGAAAAAAGAGATATGCAAATAAAATTACAGAGATTAGTTAGATTATTGGACAATATAACGAGAGAACTTCGTAATGCAGAAAACAAAGAAGACAGATTTGAAAGTGAACAAAAAAATCACTTCTAATTTTAAATACAAAAAACCATCTTACGATGGTTTTTTGTATGACCTGTGACCCTACGGAGAATCGAACTCCGCTTCCA